>CASFRN010000024.1 GCA_949296855.1 uncultured Bacteroides sp.
AGGAATACATCAAGGACCGCAGCCTTTCGCACTACGCCTCCAAGCTCTGCATAACCCCTCACTATCTGACCGAAGTCTGCAAGAAGGCGAGCGGCAAGCCTGCCACGTATTGGATAGACCGCTTTACGACCCACGAGATAGTACGCCTGCTCCGCCAAAAGGAAATCCCCCTGAAGGACATTGCCGACCGGATGAATTTTTCGTCGCTTTCGTATTTCAGCCGGTACGTGCAAAAACAGATGGGGATGCCGCCGTCGGAATACCGGAACCGCTCCGTTGGGAAGTTTTATGAGTAGTTTCTATGCCTGTCTCCTGAAAATCTGTTATCTTTGCCGCGTTTTTAGAGTAAAGAACGATGAAAAATAAAGTGACAGCCACGTTTGTTTTCGCTTTGTTGGTGACAGGCGGCTTACTGGCGATGTATTTTCTTCCTACGCTGAAAGTTGACGGGTACACGTTGCGCAAGGTCGATTTGTTGTCCGACCTGCGTCCGGAGCCTGTAGAGGAAGTGTTGTGCGACTCCGATTCGTTGGAGTTGCTTCCCGTGGTCAAGCCGGTGTTTGTAGATACCTGCAAGACCGGCATGGTTTGCATCGAAGATTATTCCGATTCGACTATGCGGGGAATGTCGCGTTTCTATGACGCTTTGGCGCAGCGTGCTTCTTCCCGCCGTCCGGTGCGCATCGCTTATTTCGGCGATTCGTTTATCGAGGGCGATATATTGACTGCCGATTTGCGTGCGATGCTTCAGTCGCGTTTCGGCGGATGCGGGGTCGGTTATGTGCCGGTAACTTCTCGTATTGCCGGTTTCCGTCCTACGGTGCGGCATGAATTTTCGGGTTGGCAATCGCATTCCGTGACAGATTCTATCGGTTTTAACCGCCAGCTACAGGATTTGTCCAATCATTATTATGTCCCTTCTGCCGGGGCAAAGGTTGCGCTGAAGGGGCAACGAGTGTATGCTTCTCATTTGGAGTCATGCGATGAATCTTCTTTCTTCTTCGTGGCTTCCGATTCTATTTGGTTGTCTGCCGTGACGAATCAAAGCGATACGGTTTCGTATGCATTCCCCGGCAACGGTGCCTTGCAGGTGGCTACGGTAAGCGGGAATATCCGGAATGTGGAATGGACGGTTGAGAGATTCGATTCTGCTGCCGTTTGTTATGGCGTGACCATGGATGGGAATGACGGAGTGGTTGTAGATAATTTCAGTACGCGGGGCAGCAGCGGGCAGCAATTAGGCGGGGTGCCGATGCCGGTATTGAAGGCTTATAACCGCTTGCGGACATACGACTTGATTGTCTTGCAATACGGACTGAACGTGGCGTCGGAAGGCATCACGAACTACCGTTATTATACATCCGACATGGTGCGGGTCATCAATCACTTGAAGGAGGCTTTTCCTCAAGCTTCCATTCTGCTGGTCAGCATCGGCGACCGCGAGTCGAAGGATGAGGCTGGAAATTTGCGTACGATGCCGGGAGTGAAGAATCTGGTGCGTTACCAACAGGCATTGGCAGCCGAAACACACATCGCTTTTTGGAACCTCTACCATGCCATGGGAGGCGAAGGAAGCATGGTGAAGTTAGTGGAGAGCAAGCCTCAAATGGCAAATTACGATTATACCCATATCAATTTCAGAGGAGGAAAACATTTGGCAGGATTGTTATTTGAGTCGTTGGTATACGGAATGGAACAGCATGAGAAACGGAAGGCTTATGAGAATGAATAGGTTACAATATCTTCTGACGCTGCTCCTTCTGATAGGGCAATGGGCATACGCGCAAGATACTTTACCCATTCAGCCCAAACCGGACAGGCATTCGGCACCGATTTATTCCAGTGAGGAAATGACCCGGCTGATGGAGTTTATAGCCGTAGACAATCCGATGCCGGAGCAATTCTTGCAGACTACAGATAATGTTTTGATAGACCCGACGGCTTCTTTAGCGTCTTTTTGGATGAAGCTGAAGCGGTTAGACCGTCCGGTACGGATTGTGCATATCGGCGATTCTCATGTGCGTGGGCATGTCTTTCCGTATGTGATGCGCCGTTGTCTGGAAGATGATTTCGGGGCAAAGGCGGTCGAGGACCTTCCGGTGTCTTACCAGACTTCGGGATTGGCGGTAGAGACGGGCAGGGCTGGAGTGGTTTATCATATCTTGGGAGTGAATGGAGCCACTTGCGCTTCGTATTCCACGCCCGAACGTTTGGAAAAGGTGGCAAGTTTGCATCCCGATTTGGTGATTGTTTCTTTCGGCACCAACGAGGCACACGGGCGGCGTTATTCGGCTTCGGAGCATACAGAAGCCCTGAAAACGATACTGTCTGCATTGAAACAAGAATGTCCCGATGCGGCTTTCCTGCTGACTACGCCTCCGGGTGCATACGTAAGGAACGGAAGACGAGGTCCGCGGGTCATCAATCCGAGGACACCTTTGGTGGTAAACAACGAACTGAAGTTTGCCCGTGAGAATGGAATCGCCGTTTGGGATTTATACGATATTGTCGGAGGAAAGAGCCGCGCTTGCCTGAACTGGAACGGTGCAAATCTTTTCCAACGGGATAAAATTCATTTCACGAGAGAAGGATATATATTACAAGGGTTATTGCTTCACGAAGCATTTATAAAGGCATACAACGATTATGTGGCAATTAGATTGGAGTAAGTTGGCTGAGGTGTTGACCTACGACCCTCAGCAACCGATGATATTTAATAGCGGGCTGTTTTTGTTCCTCTTTTTAGGATTTAGCTTGGTTTATGCATTGTTGCAGAAGAAGATGACGGCGCGTTTGCTGTTCGTCACGGCGTTCTCTTATTACTTCTATTATAAGAGCAGCGGCATTTATTTCTTCTTGTTGGGCATCGTGACGGTGAGCGATTTCCTGCTTGCCCGGCAAATGGTGCATACCGTTGCGCATTGGAAACGGAAACTGTTGGTCGTGACCAGCTTGTGCATTAATTTAGGCTTGTTGTGCTATTTCAAGTACACCAATTTCTTTTACGAGATGCTTTGCCCGCTATGGAACGGACATTTCGAAGCACTCGACATTTTCCTTCCGGTGGGAATTTCCTTCTTTACATTCCAGTCGTTAAGCTATACGTTGGATGTCTATCGGGGCGACTTGAAACCGTTGTCTAATCTGTTGGATTATGCTTTCTATGTGTCGTTCTTTCCGCAGTTAGTGGCGGGACCGATTGTCCGTGCCCGCGATTTTGTACCTCAGATACGCCAGCCTTTGACGGTGACGAACGAGATGTTCGGGCAAGGAATCTTCTTTATCGTGAGCGGCTTGTTCAAGAAAGCGGTCATCTCCGATTACATCAGCGTGAACTTCGTGGAACGTATCTTCGATAATCCGGGGCTTTATTCAGGCATTGAAAACCTGTTTGGAGTATATGGTTATGCCTTGCAGATTTATTGTGATTTCTCCGGATATAGCGATATGGCTATCGGGCTTGCTTTGTTGTTGGGTTTCCGTTTCCCGATAAACTTCAATTCGCCTTACAAGTCTGACAGCGTGACCGACTTTTGGCATCGTTGGCATATCTCCCTCTCTACATGGTTGCGCGACTACCTGTATATCTCGATGGGCGGCAACCGGAAAGGGAAAATCCGTACGTATATCAATTTGATTGTGACGATGCTGTTAGGCGGATTGTGGCACGGAGCATCGTGGAACTTCATCCTTTGGGGCGGATTGCACGGTGCGGCATTGGCTATCCATAAGTTCTTGCGCAGCTTGTTGCATCGTCCGAAGACCTACCGCAGTACGGGCATTAAGAAATTCTTTGCGGTCATCCTGACTTTCCATTTCGTTTGCTTCTGCTGGATATTCTTCCGCAATACGACTTTCGAAGGTTCGCAGACCATGATACGGCAAATCTTCACGTCTTTCCATCCCGAACTGTTCATGCAATTGGTTACGGGATATTGGAAAGTGTTTGCCTTGATGGGCGTGGGTTATGTGCTCCATTGGTTGCCAGATAGTTGGCAGGATACGTGTAGCCGTGGGGTGGTACGCCTTCCTTTGGTCGGTCAGGCATTGCTGGTCATTGCCTTGATATTCATTGTGATTCAGGTAAAGAGCAGCGACATCCAGCCTTTCATTTACTTCCAGTTCTAAGCGGATTGTAATCGTGATTGCATGTATCGGGAAACACGACTGCTCGCATCAGTCTATGTGGGCAGTCGTGTTTTTAACATTCGGTAGAGGGTGTATCAAAATGAAAATTGCCTATCAAAAAGTAATGTCATTCTGAGCATAGCGAAGAATCTCGTGTGCATCAGCTTGTGTATTCGAGATCCTTCACTCCGTTCAGGATGACAAAATGAAAGCTTATTTCTATTTTGAGACACCCT
>CASFRN010000025.1 GCA_949296855.1 uncultured Bacteroides sp.
TCCCAAGTCATGCCTTGGATGCGGATCTGCTCATAAATCTCCTGTTGGATACGAGCGCGCTCCAATGAAGAATGGAGCAATTCTGTTGTCTTTTTCATTGTTGTTGAATTTAGGTGTCAACCGTATTTAAAAAAAGACAAGGACTCAGCCACATCGGACTGAGCAGCCGTCCGACTTTACGAAAGCAATATACGTGCCGCATGACGCACAAAGCATCATACTACTTATCCTTTATTCCGAACAACCAGCGGAAGAAGCGGACAAAGATGTTGCGTTTCCTTGGCTTTTCGGGTGCGGCATCTGTGTCTGGAGCCTGGATTAACGAATCCTTCTTTACCACCAACGAATCTTTCCGCACCGCTAACGAATCCGCAGGCAACAGCAAGCTGTCTTTCTTTAAGCGCAATGAATCGGCAAACGAATGCAACGAGTCTGTTTTCAAGCGCAACGAATCGCCCCGCAAGGAGTCGGCAAGCAATTTCCGGAACGGACGTAACGAGTCGGTCAACAAAGAATCGATACGCAACGAATCGAACCGCAAGCTATCCTTAGACATGATGAGGCTGTCCCCCCTTGCCAACACAGGATTGGGCCGGACGGGTTTCGGACGCTCTATCTTGAATTGCACAGGTACGGAATACTTGCAACGCACGGTGATGCCGTGGTCTTTTGCCGGAATCCAACGGGGCATGTTGCGGATTACCTCCAGCGCCACCGTGTCCATACTCGCTTCCAAGCTCCGTACGATTACCGGCGAAGTAATCCTCCCGTTTCTTTCTACCACAAACTGGATGGCCACCACCCCCTCTATGCTGTCCCGCTTGGCTTGAGGCGGATATTTCAAATTCCGTTTCAGATAACGCTGGAACGCCTTCATGCCTCCGGGGAACTCGGGCATACGCTCGACGGAAGAATAAATGCGGCTGGGATTCTTATGATACATCCTGATGGCATACGGCTCGTCCGGATTCTGAAGAAACAGTTGGATAGGAACAGACTGGTTTTCCATCCCCGCCACACGCACCGTCACCGGATGGTTGAAGTCCGCGTCAATCCGGAACAAGCCGATTTCATCCGATACCGTTTTCCGCCCCGTCCCTTGTATGCTTATCACGGCACCCATAATCGGATTGCCCGAGTCATCCGTCACGATGCCTTCTACGGAAAAAGTCCGCTGGCTCTGTTTGAAAGCGACAATGTCCTGCGGGCTGTCTATATAAAATGTTTTCGCGGCGTTTTCCGGTTCGAGCGTAAACGAGGCGACCGACTTATCACGGTCGGACGGGAAATACAAGTATGCCTTACGGGTATAATTCTCTTCTATCTCGTAATTGAACGTAATAAGCCCTTGCGCATCACCGATGTACTCTTGGCTCCGGCTGGCGATTTTCAGAATCATGCCCGGCTGAGGCTGCCCGCCCGATTTCAGCACCGTGATGCGGAATGTAGTTTCTTTACCTGCCCCTTGCACGGCTTGGGGCACCACAAAGGCAAGGCACGCAAGCCACATCGTATATAATAAGATATGTCTTTTTCTGGTACAATTCATAAAATATAGAGAAATTAGCGGTGCAAAACTACAAGTATTCTGTTGCATTTCAAAGTTTCTTTCCTTAATTTCTCTTTTCTCCCGCCTATTTTGCTAACTTTGTGCCCGTAAACAGAATCGCAAGATTCAGAAAAACGGAATAACATGATGAAAAAGACATTGGGCGAGTTTAAGAAATTCGCCATGCGGGGAAACGTCATCGACATGGCGGTAGGTATCATTATCGGAGGAGCGTTCGGCAAAATCGTATCGTCATTGGTGGGCGACGTAATCATGCCGGCAGTTGGCGTGTTAGCGGGAGGAGTCAATTTCTCCGACCTGAAATGGGTGATAAAGAAAGCGGTAACGGAAGGCGATAAGGTGATTACACCCGAAGTGGCCATCAAATACGGCAATTTCATTCAAGTGACTTTCGATTTCCTGGTTATCGCCTTAGCGGTATTTTTCTTGGTAAAAGGTATCAATGCGTTGACCCGCAAGAAAGAAGCGGAAACGAAAACACCGCCCGTTCCTCCCGCAGACATCCAGTTACTGACCGAAATCAGGGATCTGCTGAAAGAGAAAAAAGAAGATAAATAAGAGCTGTTTGGCATCAAAAGAATAATGAATATCCGCAAATACCAATGTAGGGGCGGGGTTTGCCCGCCCAGATACATCTACGGATATCTCAGCGGACGCATTCGGGCAGGCAAACCCTGCCCCTACAAGCTATTTGGCGAAATGCGGACATTCATAAAAAATTCCAAACAGGTTTCTTATAATTCCTCCGCGTTTCTTTCTAACGTTTTCTGTTTCTTGCCTATCTTCAGTTCTATCAAGAAAGCGGCGATAAGCCCGATGCCTCCGCCTATCAATACACTCGCACCGTAAATAACCGATACGGTATCGCAGACATTGTATCCTTCTCCCGAAAAATACCCGGGCAACGTATTACATACAATGCAATAACCTGCAATCAACCCTAATCCGACACCCAAAAACAAACAGCCTAAACGCAAAGCCGTAAAAAGTGAAGAAGAAGGGTTAAACTTCAAACCGCCGTCCGACTGCCCTCCCAACATTTCCGGAGGGAGTTTCTCTATCAGCATGATGCGTTCTTTCCGCCGGGCATAAAGCTCAAACAACTTGTAAAATACGCCAAATACAATGGCCACATTGGCAACAATCATTAGTTCTTCCATAATTCGCAAATTTTATTTTTTAGTCCTTTGCACCTTTAGACGCTACGACACGCCGAAAGGTTACACCCGATAAGGAAGAAAAAATTTTTCCGCTTATCTTTGTAACCTCATAAGGAGTTCGGCGTCTAACGATACGGAATGAAACCAAATGAGTCACATATTATCGCACGTATCCTTTCGGGGAAAGACGAAGAATTTTCGTATTTCCTCGATACCTACGGACAACAGGTGTTCGCCTTGATTGTCCGCATGGTTTCGTCTCCCGAATATGCCGAAGAACTGACCCAAGACACGTTCCTGAAAGCGTACCGGAATCTCGGCTCGTTTGCGGGCGGAAGCCGTTTTTCCACATGGATATACCGCATCGCCTATAACACCGCCCTCTCGGCACTCCGCAAGAAAAAGGAAGAAGTGTTGGTGATAGACGACAAGCAATGGGAACGGGTATCGGAAACGGAGATAGACGAAGCACTCGATGATGACTCGGAAAGCCGCGTCGCACAACTTCGTACCGCATTAGAGAAACTGCCTCCCGAAGAACGTGCCATCATCGCGCTCTTTTACGAGGAAGAAAAAAGCATTGATGAAATAGCCCATATCTTAAATCAAAGCGTGGGCAACGTCAAAGTAAAGTTGCACCGCATACGCAAGAAACTATATATTTTAATGAATCAGGAGGAATAAGCCATGACTACAGACAAAGGATTGAAGAAAGCGGCAAGCGGACAACCCGCTTATCGGCTGCCCAGCAACTTCACCTACCGCATGATGCGGCAAGTGCGTGAAGAGGCCTACGCCCGCGAACGCCGTGAAGAGTTCAGGCTCCGGCTGGCTCTAACGGCATTTTGTGTATGTACATCAGCCGCTGCCCTCTATTATATAATAAAGGTATATGGCACAACCTTGATGGGTTTATGGCAAACGTTATGTCAAAGCTTGCCTTCGCGTGACACGTTCTTGTTCTTCCTGCCTATATCCGCATCTATCGTATGTTTAGGCGTGCTTTATCGGTGGCTGGAAAAAAAGACACGGGCATTGCTCAAATAAAAAGCCGTATCTTGCTGAAGAAGCATACTCCTTGCCTCTCCCTTCACTTGCACATCGGGACGGAATGTTTCCGCCTCTTCTTCCGTCATCAAGCCTTTTGCGGCAAGCCGGCGGGCTATAACGCGGTAATACTCCAATTGGTTCTCACGCAATGTGGCATCGGGATTGAATACCGAACGGAAATGCTTGGGCTTGGGGATAATCGATGCCAAGAAAATGGCTTCGCTCACGCTCAGGTCCTCCGGTTCTTTCTCGAAATAGAAACGGCTCGCTTCCGCCGCACCATAGACCATCGGTCCCCACTCGATGATATTCAGATAAACCTCATACATGCGCTCTTTCGAAGTGAGGCGTTGCGACTCGATGAGCCATACGATGAGTGCCTCTTCCAGCTTGCGGGCGATATTCTTGTGCCGGTTCAAAAACACGTTCTTTACCAATTGCATCGTGATAGAGCTTCCCCCTCGCGCAAAGCGTCCCTTTTGCAAATCGTATGCCAAAGCCTCCCCGATAGCACCCGGATAGAAGCCGTCATGATAGAAGAAACTCCCGTCTTCCGATTGCAGGATTGCCATTTGAAGCAAAGGCGAAATGCGCGAAAGCGGACGGAAACCGGGATTGGAAGGTCCGATAGAGAAAGTACGCACGGGCTGGTCGTGCTCGTATGCCGTATATTCGAATTCCCCGCTCATCCGGGCAAAGTCGGTTGTTCCCATGCGAATGATACGAAAACCGTGCCCGCGCAAATCCGATGAAAACTCCAAGCTATCCAACCGATTGAAATCAATATCCGCCCGAAGGTCATAACTCAACTCTCCGCTCACTTGAATCCCTTGCAGATGCCGGAACAGACCAGCGGGAAGCGAGGCGAACAGGTCTTGCGCCGGGAAAGGCGGACGATGTATGGAAGCCGTGAAATGCCAACGCCCCTCCTTCTCCGCCCGCACGAAAGGATGAAACGAAAGGCGGTTGAAACACACCGTACTGGCACTATCCAACTCAACGAAACGCTCTCCCGCACGAAGCGCATAGTCGATTTTCCCTCGGTTCAAGTCAATCGTATCGGGCGATAAAGCCGCATGATGCACCTCCAGACCGCTCACTTCAGCATGCCCTTTCAGAAGCTGGCATCCGCCTTCGGGCTTCATTTGCGCCAGGCTGAAAGCAACGGAATCGAACGCCACCGCCGCCCCATAATGCGGACGGACGTAAGGCATCACCACACACTTGCCTCGCTCGGCGGAAGCCAAACTCCCTTTCACCGACCGCATCCCGCAATCCAATGCGCCTTCCACGTGCCATTTGCCCCGCATATCCCCCTCCGTCACTTCAATATCGGAAACATACACCCGGTTATCCAACACAAGCTCCGGCATATAGAAACGGGTGCGGAGCGAATCGCGCTCGCCTATCAGCACCGTACGGCGCATCACAGCATCTTCGGGAAGCAAGCGGAACAACAAACCCAACGCACGGTCTATCCGGTCGGCATAACCAAGCGAAGCCCCGGCATCCGAAGCGGCGCGTTTCTTTTCGGGAGAACGGAACAAAAAATCATAATTCGACACCGCTCCCTGTTTCATAAACGTACATTCCAGCCCCTCCGTATCGACTTCCCGTATCGAAATATCGCCCCGCAACAAAGAAAAGAAATCAATCTTCACCTCAGCCGAAGCCAGCCGGAGCAAGGTGTCCCGACGGGCAGGAACCACACTCAGCCCCTCCACCCTTACGGCAGAAAGCGAAGGCATCCGCAAAGAAGCATAAGTTATCCCGATATCGTAACGGGCAGACCAAGCCGCTATCCGCTTATCGGCGACATGACGCAACAAGACGCCGCGCGACAAAAAAAGCCCTGCCCCCGAAAGTATCGCGAGCAAGGCTATCCAAATTCCAAGTCGTTTCAGTTTACGGTTCATAATTTTGCTTATTGTATAATAGCACACAGCCATAAAAACATCCACGCCAAAGATACATCATCTTCAGGTTCTACGCAAATGTCCGCCTTCTCTTTCTTTCGAAACATTCCGGTTCGGACGCGGACGGGCTTGCGGCTTCCTGTCGGGACGAGAAGGCTTCACCGCCGGCTTCTTGTCAGGCCTGTTCGGACGCGAAGGACGCACCGCCGGCTTCTTATCGGGACGTGAAGGCTTTACCGCCGGACGCTTGCCGGGCTTATGAGCAGGTCCCGCTTCGGGACGCGAAGGACGTGCAGGCGTAAAGTGATAACCCGGACCCTTTTGAGGCAGACGCCCCGGCGCGAAATCATGCTTCCGGAAATCGGGACGGCTATGGAAATTCCCCGCATAAACCGGATGACGGTACACCTTCGGATGACGCGCCCGGTAGAAGCTCCGCCCCCCTAAATGACGCCGGCTATGCCCTCCGCAATAAGTAAGGTAATGCGCCGGACGCCCGAAATAGAAGAACGTCCGGTTGGGATAGACCTGATAAATACGCAGGCTGCACACGCGGTTCAAGATATAAACCGGACGGAAAAAATACTCCAACGCCATGAAGCGCACATACTCGGCACTGGAAAGCACCCAGCGCAAATCGTCGTTCCGCTCGTCCAGATAGCGGTAATAAGCATCCAGCGCATACGCCTCCTGCCGTGCCATAGCCGCCACATACGGGTCGATGCCGCTGAAAAAATCATAGTTCACCTCATACAAATCATTGTATTGGGTCTGTGTCAAGCTCAGTTCGAACGCCATGCGGTCGGTCAGGAAACGGGCATTCACCCGGATGTCGCCCAAACCGGAAGCCACAGCTGGAGCCGCCAGGCAAAGGGCAAACATCATTCCCATGAAAAATCTTTTCGCTTTCATAATCATAACGGTTTAAGTTTCTTGACACAAAAATAGGAGGATAAAAATCCTCCTGCAACAGAATCCCCCCAAACGTCGATAGGGACTTCCCTATTCGTGATAGGAGTTTCACTTTTTGGTTTCACTCCGCCGGCTCTTCCTCCTCCGATGCCGAAGAAGCGGTGCTGATAGTCTTGCGGAAGCGGACCACGATAGCATTCACATCATCTATTACTTTTTCCAAAGCAGCGGACTTTTCGGCGTCTTTCGTCACCAGTTCGTTGGCGGCATAGAGGGCGTTTATCGCCTTTGCCAATTCATTGAACGCATCGTCGGTCACGGGGCGGAGGGTCTTCATCGTGGCGCCCAACTTGCGGTCGCGCTCCTCGGCACTGCGTTTCAAATAGACGGCATTGAAAGCATCATTCGCCTCGGCAATGACCGTAGGAGCGTCCGACAAGCCAATTTCAGCTAACGCTGCGGCGTAAGGTTCCTGCTTCAGCTTCGCCGAAAGGTCGGAAAGGATAGCCGTCTCGCTGGCATAATCACTCTTGGCGACATCACCCGCTTCCTGTATGGCGAAAAGCAGCGTCCGCCCCGCATTCTTTTTCACCTCGTCAGGACAATAGTTGGCATACGCCTCGATGAGGTGCTTGTAAAAATAAAAAATGTTGTCACGCTTGTCGTCGGAAGCCTCGATTTCTTCGGTGCCCAAATAACCGCGGTCGGGCTGGAAACAATCCTGTTCGTCGCCTGTAGCCGAGGCGAACACGGTGCGCTGCGGGGCGAATCCCTGCGCGGTTGCCGTTTCTTCGGGCACGGCTGCCAATACATCGGTGGCAAACTGCACGTGCTGTGCGTTGCGTGCTCTCGCTTTCGAGAAGTTGTAGAGAATTTCTTTCATTGCTCGTATGCTTTTAATGGTTAATGTTTTTTATCATGTAGGGGCGGGGTCTGCCCGCCCGAATACATCAACGTATGTATTTGTGGGTGCATTCGGGCAGGCAAACCCTGCCCCTACGGTTGATTGCTGCAATTTGCCGCTCCCGACGGGAGGACGATTTCGCAACCTGCAATTTGCCGCTCCCAGCGGGAGGACGGTTTCGCAACCTGCAATTTGCCGCTCCCGACGGGAGGACGATTTCGCAACCTGCAATTTGCCGCTCCCAGCGGGAGGACGTTTTCACAGCTTGCAATTTGCCGCTCCCGATGGGAGGACGTTTTCGCAGCTTGCACTTCCGCAAAGTTAGCATAATCGGCGGATTCGCCAACATTTCGGCAGAGAAAATCGGCTTCGGGAAGCGGATTTTTTGTTTTGCGGTCGGATTTTCGGGCAAAACAAATCCGCAGGAGCCGGAAGTAGGGCTGCTGCGGATTCGGTTTCAGAGTTCGAAGATAACATAGCAGGGCTTGTAGTTGATGCCGAAAAGGATTTTATACAATCCCTTTTTTATTGAAGAAGCGGAATAATTGTAGAGCGGGATTTCCGTCGTGTAATCCACTCCGGCGAAAAGCGGGGACTCCCCCATAAGGGTATTGCGGAATGTTTCCAGCAACTCGGGGGCAATCGTCTCCTCGGTGATGTCTTTCCATTGCCCGTCTTCGTAATAGTATAGCGCATATTCCTCTCGCCCATGTGCCCATGGGTACACGGAACTCCATGTCCAAATCACGTCATCAAGCGAATAGTTAAAGGTTACTTTCAGTACGACTTCGCACTTTACGTTCATCCCCTTCGGGAAACCGTATGCGCCGGGCTGGGGCACTTCGACCGTCTTCTTTTCTTCCGTCTCTTGTGCCTTGCCTCCGCAGCTGAGGAGGCAGAGGCAAAGCAGTCCTAAAAACTTAAGATTTTTCATCGTGATTCATTTTGATGTTGAACATCCTCAAAGGTAGCTTTTTTTTGACAGGTCGTTATGCCATCAAGTCTTTTAACACTGCGAACACTTGCTTATCTGCGCTAAGGCAAACCAATGAGACTTCGGATTCTTTTGCGAGGAGGGCATAAAAAAGATTGTAGGGGCAAGGTCTGCCTACCCGAAAACACCCGCACGGATAAGTGTGCGTATTCGGGCGTATGCGATACGCCCCTACAATAATTATTTCAATCTGTGTAATCTGTGGTGAAAAACTATCTCCGCCTTCTGCGGCGCGAGGTGCGTTTCCGCTTCCAGCGGAGCCAGCGGCGGCGGACTTGCCATGCGCTGAGGAGGGCTATGACTACCAGTATCAGGATGACGATGCCGCTATTCAGGTTGTCGCCCTTGACGCGGCTCCATATTTCGAGCACGTCTACCGTCTTGTCGCCGAAATCGCGTATCATGGAGCAACGCTCTACTACGGAGCGGTCGGGATACTGGGTGGGGCGGAGTTTGACATCCGTTGCTTCGGGACCGAAGAAATAGCTGGCGTCTACGCCTTCCGGCAAAGTGGAGTCGATGCTTGCCTCCATGATTTCGGGCGAAGCGATGGAGCATACATAACCGGTGGCTTCCATGTTGCGCAAGGCAATGTCGGGGCGGCAGAGGAAATTGATGAAATAGCTTGCCGCTTTCCGGTTCTTGGCATACTTGGGAATGACCCAGCCGTCGTACCAGATGTTGCTTCCCTCGCGCGGCACCCGGTATGCCAATTCCACGCCTACGGTGCGGGCTTCTTCTATCGCCCATTGGGCATCGCCGCTCCATGTCATGTTAATCCACGCCTTGCCTTTCGTCATCATCTCCTTGCCGAAATCGGCTTCCCAGCCAGCCACGTTGGGTTTCAGGAGCTTCAGGTATTTCTCCACCGTGTCCATTGCCGCAGGCGAATAGTCGTTCATCAGTCCGGGAACGGTGGCTTTCCCCTCTGCCAACTCCTTGCGGTGGGCATAAAGCAACGCTGTGCCGTAAGCGTCGCGATAGGAATCCTTCATCAGAATCTTTCCGGCATACCGCTTGTCCCAAAGGCATCCCCACGTAGACATTTCTTCGGCACCGACATAAGCCGTGTTGTAAAGCAAGCCCGCCGTGCCCCACATGTAGCATACGGCATAACGGCTTACGGGACACTCTGCCGTACCCAAGCGGTCGAGCTGGGCGCGGATGTAAGGCGCCACTCCTTTCATATAGTTGGGCGAACGGGCGAACACCGTGTCGATAGGCAAAAGCAATCCGCGGCGGAACATCCGCTCGATGATGTATTCCGAAGGGCAGACTACGTCGAAGTCTTCGTGCCCCTTCTCGATTTTGGTGAGCATGATTTCGTTGATGTCGAACGTCTGATACACGATGCGGATGTCTTCTCCCGTCTGCTCTTTATAGTAGGCGCAGAAGTCATCGAGCACGCCTTCGCCGATGTAGTCCGCCCAGTTATAGACTTTCAGCACATTCTCGCGCGACTCGCTGGCGTTGTAGCATCCAGCCAACGCCATACACGCCATTATCCAAGCGATAAGTATTTTTTTCATTGCCGTTTATTAATTTGGGAAACGCAGATTAACGCAGATTCCCGCAGATTATCATTTTAATCTTCTGCTCAATCTGCGTTAATCCGCGGAAATCTGCGTTTTTTTATCATATCAACTATTGTACACATTCTTAATTCTTCACTCTCAATCTCCCTGCCCGACGGTTAATGATAATCAGCAAAACCAGTATCACGACAAAAATCAGAGCGGAAAGCGGACGGAGTTCGGGCGTCAATCCTCCCTTGCGGGCATCGGCATAGATGTAGGTGGAGAGCGTCTCCAATCCCTGATTGCCGATAGTGAACACCGTCACGGCAAAATCGTCTATCGAAATAGTCAATGCCAAAAGGAAACCGCTCACCATGCCCGGACGTATTTCGGGAAGGATGACCTTGCGCAACGCCTGCATCGGAGTTGCTCCCAAGTCGAGTGCCGCCTCGTAAAGGTTGGGATTCATCTGCTTGAGGCGAGGCAATACGCTCAGCACCACGTAGGGCGTGCAGAACGTGATATGCGCCAATACCACCGTAGTGAATCCTTGCGTAATGCCCAACGAGACGAACAAAAGAAACAAGGAGATACCCGTAATGATGTCACCGTTCAGAATGGGAATGGTATTGATGAAGCCCATTGCCTTGCGGCTCCGCACACGCATGTTAAAGATGCCGATAGCGGCAAGGCTTCCCAAAAGAGTAGAAACCGTAGCGGCTATCAGGGCTATCAAAATGGTATTGACAAATGCGTTCATCAACGAATGGTGCGCACCGGTATGGAACAACGATTCGTACAGTTTCAGCGAAAAACCGCTCCAGTTGCCCAAGACTTTCGCCTCGGTGAACGAATAAATCACGATAATCGCTATCGGGGCGTATAACAGGATGAGAAGCACCCATACATAGACCTGCTCGACAATCCGCCTTACCATGTCACACCTCCTCCTTTCTCCGTCTCGCCCTTATCTTCGGCACTGAAGAGCGAAGTGGCGGCTATGAGGAACAGCATAATGAGGGAGAGTGCCGCCCCGTAATTCCACAAACTGTTGTTGATGTTTTCCTGAATGGTGGTACCGAAGAGCTTGATGTTGTTCATGGTAAGCAATTCGGCGATAGCAAAAGTGGAAATGGTAGGCATGAACACCATCATGACACCGCTCACCACACCGGGCATCGAAAGCGGGAACACCACCTTCCAGAACACTTGGAACGAACTGGCTCCCAAGTCTTGCGCCGCCTCGATATAGCTCCGGTCCATTTTCTGAAGCGTATTGTAAATGGGGTAAATCATAAAGGGAATGAAATTGTAAATCATGCCGAATATCAACGCACCCTCGCCCAAAGGCAAGCGGCAAAAATCGAATAAAGCCACCGTGGCAAGCGTACGCACAAGGATATTGACCCACATGGGGAGAATAAACAACATGATGAGCGTGCGGGCATATCCTAACTTCTTGCAATTGCTCAATATCCAGGCGGCAGGATAGCCCAAAAGAATGCACCCGATAGTGGTAATCATCGCTATCCCAATGGAATAGACAAACGTATTGACCGCTTCGGGATGCTCGAAGAACTTGCTGAAGTTCTCCAACGTCAAGTGTCCCGCATCGTCGGTAAAGGCATATACGACAATGAGCACCAAGGGGACAATCACAAACAGAATGGAAAAGAGGAGGTAAGGCAACGCCCAGCTTTTCCGCGAAGATATAAACCGGATAAACTTTGTCATTTGCTTCTTATTTACATACAAACACGAATGGCTTCGGGAGGAATGGTGATTCCCACACGGTCGCCGTCATCCCATACATCGTTGGTATCGACATACACATTCTCGTCCCAGTCGGAAAGTACCGTCAGGTGATAGTGGTTTCCTTTATAGAGAATGAATTTCACTTCGCCCGTAAGCATACCGTCTTCTTCGTTATCCTGAAGAACGACTTTATCGAAATCCACCTCTACCTTGACTTCCTGCCCGCTCTGCAACGAAGCGGGGATAGCCGAAGGAAGGCATTCGAACGTACATCCCAAAAACTCTACATGGGTCTCGTCTGCAATCTTCGCCTCGAAAGTATTGCACAGACGTTCTTTCTTCATGATGTGGATGTCATCGGGCTTGACCAGTAAACCTACTTCCATGCCCGCCTCGAAAGCGTGATAATCTTGCACGATGAACTCGTAATCGTCTACCGCCACCGCCATTTCATAATGTACGCCCTTGAAGATGCACGATTGAACCACGCCCTTCAACTGGGCTTTATCAGACACCGGGAAGATATACAAGTCTTCGGGACGAATCACCACATCGACGGGAGCTTCTTCGCCGAAACCCTCATCCACACATTCGAACTCGTGGCCGCAAAAACGCACCAAGCGGTCGCAGACCATCGTACCGTTCAGGATATTGCTCTCGCCGATAAAGTCTGCCACAAACGAGTTGACCGGTTCATTATAAATATCAGTAGGCGTGCCGATTTGCTGGATGCGCCCCTCGCTCATCACCACAATGGTATCGCTCAAGGTCAATGCCTCTTCCTGGTCATGGGTGACATAAACGAAAGTGATGCCCAAACGGCGGTGCATCTCCTTCAGTTCCATTTGCATATCCTTACGCATCTTCAGGTCGAGCGCGGCAAGCGGTTCATCGAGAAGCAACACTTCAGGCTCGTTTACGATAGCACGGGCGATAGCCACCCGTTGTTGCTGGCCTCCCGAAAGCGAATCCACATCACGGTATTCGTAATCGGTCATCCCCACCATGCGCAACGCCGCCTTCACTTTCCGTTCCATATCGGCACGGGGCATTTTCTTCAGTTTCAATCCGAAGGCGATGTTGTCATACACGTTCAGGTGAGGGAACAAGGCATATTTCTGAAACACGGTATTAATCGGACGGCGGTAAGGAGGAGTCTGTGTCACCTCGTTTCCGCCAATGTAAATCTCGCCTTCCGAAGCCGTCTGGAATCCCGCCAACAGACGGAGCAACGTGGTCTTTCCACATCCTGAAGGCCCCAGAATGGTAAGAAACTCGCCCTTGCGGACATACAAGTTGACTTGGTCGAGCGCGGTCTTCTCGCCGAAATATTTGGATACGTTCTTTATTTCAATAATCGGTCTGCTACTGGTTTGCATAACGGTTTTAATTTTCAGCGCGCAAAGGTAGTGAATATCTTCCGTTCCCGCGTTACAAACCGATGATTTTTTCCTTCTCATCCCCCCTAATCCACCTTTTTAAAGTATAGCGTGGCAGACACCTCCGCTAAAGAAGACAGCTGCCCTCATTCAGGACCACAATTGTCAATTGTCCATTGGTTTCACAGTGCTTCGACGGTTTCAAGCGTAAGGCCCGTGATTTGGGATATCAGGCCGGGAGCAAGGCCGGCAGCTTTCATGGCACGGGCGTTCTTAAGGCGTTCCTGCTCTTGGCCTTTCTCCATACCCTTCTCCATGCCTTCAGCAATACCTTCTGCTTTGCCTTTTTCCATGCCCTCAGCAATCCCTTGAGCGATGCCTTCTGCCATGCCTTGGGCCATGCCCTTTTCCATGCCTTCAGCAAAGCCTTGCTTGCGTTCGAATGCCATGATGGCCATACGGTCGCGGTAAACCTTGATGCTCTCGTCGTATTTCAGGCGGTCTTCCTTGCTCATCGAAGCGATGTCCACTATCTCTTCCAGCTTCTCGAAAACGGCCTTGCGCGCCTTGAAGGGCAGCCTCTGCAATGTTTCCATATTCTTCAATACATAAATCCAACGTTCGAAATCATTCTCACAGTCGCCCTCAGCCTTGACGAAGGAAGGGAGCTCGATAAAGATGTAGCGCATCTTGTCGCTGAACGGCTCGTGCGTGTCACGGTCGCAAAGCACGATGTCCGTACGGAGCTTGCGGGGAAGGCCAGCAAGGTTGAAGTTCAGGAAGAAAACGCCGTAGACAGCCTTCAAGTCGAAACTCCAGTCAACACCCTTCTCACCCTGACGGGAGATGGCCTGAGACAAGTAGTAAAGCGTGCGCTCACGGAAGTTGACGTGCTCGCGGTTCTGCATCTCAACGATGAACTGCTCACCGTTATCGTCCGTGCAGTAAACGTCGTAAATCAGGCTGCGGTCCTTCGCATAAGCGGGAAGAAGCTCCTTGTCGAGGAAACGGATGTCATTCACACGCCGTTCCCCGTCCAACAGCGAGTTCAGGAAGTCTATCAGCAGGTCCTTGTTGATCTCCTGACCGAAGATGCGCTTGAAGCCGACATCCGTAAAGGGGTTGATGAACTTTGGCATAACGTCTTGTTTTAGAATTGTCCTTGGCAAAGATAACCATTTTCCGCCGAATGCGGAAGCGGAAGAAGGGAAAA
>CASFRN010000026.1 GCA_949296855.1 uncultured Bacteroides sp.
ATAGAATAGAGTGAAGAGTATTAGTTTAAAATTCTCTTCACTCTATTAAATATAATGTAAACAATTCAATAACTACAAAGTTAATAATCAGATAATTAACAGATGCTTTTTACATAATAAAATTGCTTACATAACCCACCTTATGTAAACTTTTACATAAAGTAGGACCATACCGGCTTTTGGGGAGCGGAAAGATACCCAAAAGCTCGCTGATCCGAAAGCTGGAGGCGGGCGACAGGAACATCTACCGGGAGTATATCGCCTTCTGCAACTACAAGGGAAAACGCCACTCCATGCTGCTCAAACGGAGGAAGGCGGAGTTTGCACTGCTGTATGTACCATAAAAGGAAGTGTGCATAAAAAATCATCCCTGCTACGGAAATGTGGTGGGGATGATAATTTCATTATGAAGCTGTCATATATATTTCCGAATAACTATATTTTCTGAAATCTTTTTGTATGACATATGTAGGGTCTGGAATAAGCCCAACTAAATTTCTTAGTCTGCTTATTAGTTGCTAATTTTGCAATACTGTAAAAATTAGGACGTTTATAACTATATGGCAATAATTAATGATAAATTTAAGCGAGCAAGATTGGACCAAAGTCCATATCTGTTTCATTTCATAAATGGACGTGACCATT
Organism: uncultured Bacteroides sp.; assembly: GCA_949296855.1. Taxonomy (GTDB): domain Bacteria; phylum Bacteroidota; class Bacteroidia; order Bacteroidales; family Bacteroidaceae; genus Phocaeicola. The sequence continues at coordinate 646 of CASFRN010000026.1, forward strand.
CTCCTTGTGATACGTTACAAAAGATTTTAGAGGAAAAACAATTGATTAGCGATAAGGGATATATTTGTTTTTCGGCATCTCCCATAACAGCGATTAAACGTTTCTTTGAAGTAAAAACCAAAAGCACCGGACAACCTATGTATTTACCATGGGGATTAGGATTTTCAAGAGATATATTAGTTCGTGATTTTGGGGCAAGAAATGTTATTTATACGGATGGTAATGAAGATATACCAGAACACTTAAAGTGGAGAACTGATATATTAAATGTGGACTCTTATGATTTTGAATATCTACGAGAGTGGAGAATCAAAGGAAAAACATTTAATTTTTCTAATTTTCCTCAAGGAGAGATTATTGTTATTGCTCCCGATATAAACTCGTTAAACCATTTGGTCGTAAAGTTTGATATGAAGTTTACACCGTATGTAAACTATTATACTGGCGATATTGAAGAAGATTGGAGTGAAGAATTTGTAAGGGAATGGAAAGGTATCTCGGTAGATAAATTAGGAGTTGATAATTTATTAGATGATTTTGCTGTATCAGGTGCTACTATTTCACAAGAAATAGGTGAAGATATGGTGAAAAAACTAATATCTGAAACTCCTTGGAATTTACTAACAAAAAAATAATATTATCATAGATTAAAACTTGTTTTTTTGTGAATGGCATCGCAGATTGGACAGAGGTTTCTTTGCTACTTTCTTTGTCCGCCATCATGCTCACCGAAAGAAAGTAGGGCGGCTCTCGCCGCCGCCACTCAAAAGCGTGTGTAAAGTCCCGTCACCATCGTGAACATTTCTTCCAGCATATCAAAATAGATGCCCTCGTGTACGGCAATGTCCTTTTCCTTGCACTCGAAAGTCTTTTTGCTGAATGTCCTGCGGTAGAACCGCATATTGTAGAGGTCTGCCCCCGCATCATAGATGATGTCAAGGCGGTTGGCACTTGTCTTGTTCCGTGTAAGGCTCATCCGTAAGCCGTTGCCCATGTCGATGAAATCACGGCTGCCCGTCATGGCGGTAAATCTTCTTCCGCCTATCTGCTGTAATATCGTCTTGGCTATCATATCCGTTGTTTTTAGGGTTTTAAGTGTTGGCGGTGCGGACACCGCCAACTCGTTCAAAATTCTCGCATCTCGGCAATGGGTGTCTGCCGTTGCAGCCACTCCATATTATACTCGCTCGTGATGACTGCCGTATGGCTGTCGGTGGCGGTGAAACGTGTGCTTTCGTAATCATCTATCCACCCTTTGAGGGTGTCCGTTCCCCACGCTTGGGCATCGTCAAAGATACCGTCCAATGTCGTGATAGGTTCGCTGAATTTGACTATCAGCGTTTGATAGGTCGTGTTCATCGGTTGCCCTCCTTTCCCTGCTTTGCGTTCAGCCACTTGTTCCTTGCGGTTCGGCACTCGTCCAATGTGGGTTTGACACAAGCGAACAGTTCTCCGTCCGTATGGCGGTAGTCGTACTGCACAAGTGTCCGCCTGCGTCTGCCGATACCCGATTGGAAACGCTCATATTTCTCCGTACCTGCTTCCGTACAGGTGCTTACTCCGTTGATGGTCATTCGTGTTGCCATAATGTTGCTTTTTATATGATTAAAAATGTACTGACAGAACTCTGTTCTTCATCACCATTTCGGGGTTGCTCGTGTAGCGTTGATGCAGGTAGAAATGGTGTTAGCTACATGTGAGCCGAAGCCGTAAAGGAAAAACTTGTCAAGTTCGTGCTTCTCGGCAAACTCCTTCACACTTTTTCTCAATCCCTCCTCACTCGTTGTGAGAGTGAGGAGGTTTACAAATTCAATGAACATCGTGGGGATTGCATCATCCCACACACAAATCATACTTTCAATTCTTACTTCCATATCAATGTTGTTTTAGGGTTTATGCTATGCCACTTTCATCCGCTCACGGATAAGGTTGGCGTTCTTGTTCACAATGTCTATGATACGTTCGTGGTATTCGGTGTCTTGGTTGTACTTGCCGTGGCACTGCACCACCTTGAGTGTCCGCAAATCCACCTCTACGGTTTCAATTATCTCACCGCCAATCCTTGCCGAGAGTATGAGGGTGTCGGCTTTCTTGTAGTATTCACTGCCGAACACGCAGATGTTCTGTGCCTTGCCCTCGCTGTAATACTCGTCTATGCTTTCAAGCACCTTGATGATTATTTCCTCGTCCGTGATTACCAATCCGAAGAATTTGGATTTGTTGGCGATGAAATCTTCCGCATCTTTTTCCCTTTGCAGTTGCCGCTGTTGCTCACGCTCACGCCTTTCAATCTCCCAGCGGCGGCGTTGCTCGGCTCGTTCCTTCTCGTGTATGGTTTCAATCTTTCGGGTTGCGTTGTCGTGTGCCGCCATGAAATCTTCGGGGCAGATGTTCTTCGGGTTGCGGAGGTCTTGACCGAGTTTGTTGAGCATACGCAGATAGTCGCACCACATGGAGAAGTTGTCTATCCGATACTTGTGACGCTTGGCAATCAGATATGATGTCCAGCATTCATCGGCAGTACGGGCATTGAAAAGAAAGTGTTTCATAACCTCAATCTCACCGCCTTTCATAAGGGTTTCAATTCTTGGGTCTGAAAGCAAGGCTTTGAAAAGACGCACGGGGGAAATGCCGTGGAAATCGCCCTTGAAGCCATTGCGTCTGAGTTGGGGTAATACCCTCATCTTGGGATATGCACAGCTTCTTGCCACAACATCATCGTATAGGCTGTTGTGCGGTCTTATCTCCATCGCGCTGCACAATGCCCATACATCGCAGTAATAGAATGTGAAGCCACGGAGCAACGCCATGTCTGTAACCTTACCGTCGGGTGAAATCCAACGCTGCACAACCTCGTGGCAGTAGAAGTGCATCGGCTCGCCTTTCCTGCTCTCGCATCTGACCTGCATCACACGGATTACCTGATAGCCTTTGCAGGTGGTTATCACGCTGAAATACTGCGTTTCCTTGTAGATACGTTTGCGTGTGTCCTGCACTTTGAGTTTGGCATGGCATTGGGGGCAGGTGCAGCCTTCAAGGGTGTCGCACAGTGCGCTGTCGCTGTGCCACTCGTGACCGCAGTCGGAGCAGGTAATGTTCCCTTTCTTGGTGCGGTAGCCGATATGTTCAACGCAGTGGCGGTATGCCCATTCAATTTGTGTCGTTGATATGGGGCGGAGGTTGGCTGAAAGTCTTGCCACCTCTTTCTGTATCTTGGTCTTCGGTTTCATAAGCCTAAATCAAATAATGAGGGTTGGGGGTGGTTTTCTTTTCTCGCTGACGGTCTGTTGCGGTTCTGCAACTTGCGGAGTTCCTCCTCTTGGTATCTGCGGACTGCATTCTGACGTGCCTCCGCCTTTTCCTCTTCTGTGAGTTCCACAACATGGTTCACCACCACTTGGCACGCCATAGGTTTGCCCACCTCTATCTCGTTTTCCTCATAGTAGTGGATGGCTTGCCCAAATATCTCTCCGTCCGTGAAGCCGCTGCAACCGCTTTTCTGCACATAGTTCAGAATGTGGGTCACGCACTCGTCTATGTTTTTGGCAGGGTTGCGGTACTTCTTCGCAAAGAGCGTATCTTCCTCAGCCCGCTGTTCCAGATACATTTGTATCGTTCTTTTGAAATGGTCTGTTCCTTTCATATCGCTGTCGTTTTTAGATTGTCTGTTTAAGTATCTCTCTCCAATAGGTCGGCTCTACCTCGCTAAGAAGGAAGTCCATGAAGTCCCTCCGTGCGTCCTTGTTCAGTTCGTGGTACAATCTTCGGAAAGTGCTAAAATTGCCGTTGATGTACGTTTCCACCATATACACGAAGATGTTGTCCACCTCGTAATATCTGCACTGCTGCGCTACCGTCTTGCTGTTTCTCTTTGCCATGTCGGTAAGGGTTAAAGGGTTAATAACCAAAGGATGAAGCCGAAGTAGGCAATGGTGGAAAGGATAGCCACGATTACACCTATCGCCACTCGGAACACTCCGTTTACAATCTCTCTGATGATGCCCCAAAGGATGCCGAACACCCCGAAGGCGGTGCGCATCATCAAGCCGCATATCGCCAACCCGATGTATTGCGCCACTTGTCTGAAATTTGCCGTTGCTGTCATATCTTCGCTGTTTTTGATTTTTTTGTTTTTTATGCGGATTCAAGAGCTGAGGGAGTTGAGTTTCAAACTATCTTATCTGCCTCTCGTTTATCCGACATTTTTTTTATGCGTCTTTCTGTCGCATCGGTCGTTTTCGTTTCGGGTGCTTGAAAAGGTAGGGATTAGGGAATACAAGGTTTTCCGGTCAAAATACTACCCGCAGGGCTGGAGATTTTTACCGAAAACAGGAGGCTTGACCTTGCTTTCCCGTCC
>CASFRN010000027.1 GCA_949296855.1 uncultured Bacteroides sp.
ATTCTTCCAACCTCATCATAACCTGTTTTGGGCATGGTCACGAATTGGTAACGTTGCGATGTCCTAACTTGGCTTTTTCATTGCTTTTTCTGTCTTTCATTTTTTCAAGCCATCTTCCTAAAACGCCTATCTGCCAATAACTTTGCTACATTTTTCTGTTTATCACTTTTTATTCGTACTTTTGTAGGAAGAATCCGAAAAAACCGAGAACGTTATGAAAAGGCTACTTTTACTTTTGGGCATTGCTTTCTTATTGGCTTCATGCGGGAGCACCACCCGGCTGACCCCCGAAGACATCAAAGCCGTCACTACGGCACAAATCGGCGAAAGCTACGACTTGGTCTTCTCTTCCGCCGTGTCGCTCCTGCAATCGCAAGGCTACCTGATTACCGATGCCGACAAGACCACCGGATTCATCACCGCCTCTTGGCAAAAGGACGACAAGTGGGCACCTTACTTTAAAATCATCTTCGGTTCGGCTACCGAATCTTCTACCGCACAAGCGTCGGTCTTCCTCCAACCCTTGCGCGACGACCTCACCGAGGTGAAACTCACCATCTACCGGGGCGAAGTACGCTCCGACCTGATAGGCGAGTCACAGGTGGAGAGTAAGACCGTCACGAACAACATGGTGCAAAACGTCGATGTCTACCAAAACTGGTTCGACGCATTGGAAACGGAAGTGGCAAACCGCAAGGCTTTGATGCGGCAAGTGTCGGGCAACTAAATACAAAAAGCCATGCTAAAGCCTGCCGACCGACTTATCCCTGACGACACGTTATTCGCCCGCATACAGAAAGGCGACGAGAAGGGATTCTTACGCTTTAGATAAAAGAATATCTATAAATTCGATTCGAATGAATATATTTGCATATGTCAATCACCACACTATCGACGAACTTCATACAAAAGGAGGAGGAAGGTTACTTTTCTCCGCAGGGTGTTACCCGACCGGAAGCCTGCGGTTGAAATCCGGCGTGACGCTTTATTTGGAACGGAATGCCATATTATTGGGGAGCACCAGCCCATACGACTATCCGCATTTCAAGCCAAAAGAGCGACTTGAAAGTGAATGATGACCATTTCAATCAGACACTTATTTATGCAGATGAAGCGGAACGTATCGGCATCAAGGGGTATGGAACGATAGACGGGCAAGGCAGGAAATTGGCTCTGACCATCGATAGCCTGCATCGTACAGGCGAGCTGGTTAACCTGCATTACATATGCACCGCTACATGCATATATCTTCGTGAGTATTCCTATCTATATGCCGGAGCGTTTGCATAAGGAATGCCCCGCATATTGTTTTTATATGAGCCGAATGTATTTTGTGTATGATAATTCATTTTCAATAAAAAACTCGTATCTTTGCGCAGTTTATATAATAAAAGGTGTAAAATCAAATCACAACACAATATCACAATGGAATACAATTTCAGAGAGATTGAGAAGAAATGGCAACAGAAGTGGGTGGAACAAAAAACCTACAAGGTTACCGAAGACGAATCGAAACAGAAGTTTTATGTTTTGAATATGTTCCCTTATCCGTCGGGAGCGGGACTTCACGTAGGACACCCGTTAGGATATATCGCCAGCGATATTTATGCACGCTACAAACGCCTGCAAGGCTTCAATGTGCTCAACCCGATGGGCTATGATGCCTACGGGCTTCCGGCAGAGCAATATGCCATTCAGACGGGGCAGCATCCCGCCATCACTACGGTAAACAACATCAACCGTTACCGTGAGCAATTGGATAAAATCGGGTTCTCGTTCGATTGGGACCGCGAGATACGCACCTGCGACCCTGAATATTACCACTGGACACAATGGGCTTTCCAAAAGATGTTCAATAGCTTCTATTGCAACACTTGCGGAAAAGCGCAACCCATCGAGAAGCTCATCGCACACTTCGAAGAAAAAGGAACCGAAGGGCTGGACGTGGCTTGCTCGGAAGAACTGACCTTCACCGCCGACGAATGGAAGGCAATGAGCGAAAAGCAGCAACAGGAAACCTTGATGAACTATCGTATTGCTTACCTGGGCGAAACCATGGTGAACTGGTGCCCGCAATTAGGCACGGTATTGGCGAACGATGAAGTGGTAGACGGCGTGAGCGAGCGCGGCGGCTATCCCGTAGTACAGAAGAAGATGCGCCAATGGTGCTTGCGTGTATCGGCATACGCCGGACGCTTGCTCGACGGACTGGAAACCATCGACTGGACTGATTCATTAAAAGAGACCCAACGCAACTGGATAGGCCGCTCGGAAGGTACGGAAGTGCGCTTCAAGGTAAAAGATAGCGACTTGGAATTTACCATCTTCACCACTCGTGCCGACACGATGTTCGGCGTGACCTTCATGGTATTGGCACCCGAAAGCGAATTGGTTCCGCAAGTCACCACCGATGCCCAACGTGCCGAAGTGGAAGCCTACTTAGACCGCACCAAGAAACGTACCGAGCGTGAACGCATCTCCGACCGCCGTGTGACGGGTGTATTCAGCGGTTCGTATGCTATCAATCCTTTTACGGGCGAAGCCGTGCCTATCTGGATTAGCGATTATGTATTGGCTGGTTACGGAACGGGAGCCATCATGGCAGTACCTGCACACGATAGCCGCGACTATGCCTTCGCCAAACATTTCAACTTGCCCATCGTTCCGCTGGTAGAAGGATGCGACGTGTCGGAAGAGAGTTTCGATGCCAAAGAAGGTATCGTTTGCAACTCGCCGAAAGCGGGCGTAACACCGTATTGCGACTTGAACCTGAACGGCTTGACCATTAAAGAAGCCATCGCCGCTACCAAGGAATACGTGAAAGCGCATCACTTGGGACGTGTGAAAGTGAACTACCGCTTGCGCGATGCCATCTTCTCACGCCAACGCTATTGGGGCGAACCGTTCCCCGTATATTACAAAGACGGAATGCCTTACATGATAGACGAAAGCAAGCTCCCGCTGGAATTGCCCGAAGTAGCCAAGTTCTTGCCTACCGAAACCGGTGAACCTCCGTTGGGACACGCTACGAAATGGGCATGGGATGTAGAAAAAGGCGAAGTGGTGGAAAATACGAAGATAGACAACGTGACCGTATTCCCGCTTGAACTGAACACCATGCCGGGCTTTGCCGGCTCCAGTGCCTACTACCTGCGCTATATGGACCCGCACAACGATCAAGCGTTGGTATCGGAAAAGGCAGACCACTATTGGCAAAACGTCGACCTCTATGTGGGAGGTACGGAACACGCTACGGGACACCTTATCTACTCACGCTTTTGGAACAAATTCTTGTTCGACTTGGGTGTAAGCGTGAAGGAAGAACCGTTCCAGAAATTGGTAAACCAAGGCATGATTCAAGGACGAAGCAACTTCGTTTACCGCATCAAGGACACGAACACATTCGTATCTCTCGGACTGAAAGACCAATACGAGGTGACTCCGCTTCACGTAGATGTGAATATCGTAGCAAACGATGTGCTCGACATCGAAGCCTTCAAGAATTGGCGTCCTGAATATGCCAATGCCGAATTTATCTTGGAAGACGGCAAGTACATTTGCGGCTGGGCGGTAGAAAAGATGAGCAAATCGATGTACAATGTGGTGAACCCCGATATGATTGTAGAAAAATACGGAGCAGACACCTTGCGTATGTACGAAATGTTCCTTGGTCCGGTAGAGCAATCGAAACCTTGGGACACGAACGGTATAGACGGTGTGCACCGTTTCTTGAAGAAACTCTGGAACCTCTTCTACGACCGTCAGGACAATTTCCTTCCTGCTGAAGGCGAAGCGACTAAGGAAGAACTGAAGTCTATTCATAAATTGATTAAGAAAGTAACAGGCGACATCGAAGCGTTCTCATACAATACTTCGGTCAGTGCCTTCATGATTTGCGTCAACGAGTTGACTTCATTAAAATGCCGTAACAAAGAAGTATTAAGCAAGTTAATTATCTTGCTTGCCCCGTTTGCTCCCCATTTGGCAGAAGAATTATGGGAAGCCTTAGGGCATGACACAACGGTATGCGACGCACAATGGCCCGTATGGAACGAAGATTACCTGAAAGAAGACACGGTGAAATACACCATCTCCTTCAACGGGAAAGCACGTTTCACCATGGAATTCCCTGCCGATGCAGACAATAATACTATCCAAACAGCGGTAATGGCAGAAGAGCAATCGCAGAAATGGATTGACGGCAAAACTCCGAAAAAGGTCATCATCGTGCCGAAGAAGATTGTCAATATCGTGTTATAATCAATAAAGAAACGCAGATTAACGCAGATTTTCGCAGATAAACAAAGAAAAACAATCTGCGCTAATCCGCGTTAATCTGCGTTTAAACCAACTATCTATGGAATTAGCATTAATCAAAAAGATAGGCAGGGAATCGAAAGATTACTTTGCCATTACCCTCGGACTGATACTCTACTCGCTGGGCTGGGCACTGTTTCTCCTCCCTTACCAAATAACCACAGGAGGCGTAACGGGTATCGCCGCCATCATCTATTATGCCACGGGAGTGGAAATCCAAATCTCCTACTTCCTCATCAATGCCGTCTTCCTCGGCTTTGCCTTGAAGATATTAGGACCGAAATTCAGTGTGAAAACCATTTATGCCATCTTCATGCTGACCTTCCTTCTTTGGCTTTTCCAATGGATACTGAAGGACGAAAGCGGAAACCTGCCCCAGCTTTTAGGACCTGGGCAGGACTTTATGGCATGTGTCATTGGAGCCGGTATGTTGGGCTTCGGTATCGGTATCGTATTTTGTAACAACGGAAGTACGGGCGGAACTGACATCATCGCCTGGATTATCAACAAATACAAAGACGTGACGTTAGGACGGATGATGATGTATTGCGATATCGTCATCATTTCGTCGTGCTATTTCATCTTCCACGACTGGCGGCGCGTACTTTTCGGCTTCTGTGTATTGTTTATTATGAGCATCGTCATCGATTACGTGATTAATAGCGCACGCCAGTCGGTGCAGTTCCTCATCTTCTCGAAAGAATACGAAAAGATAGCCGAAGGTATCTCCACCAAGATAGACCGTGGCGTTACCTTACTCAACGGTCAAGGCTGGTACAGCAAACAAGACATCAAAGTAGTTGTAGTCTTGGCTAAGAAGACTCAGTCGCTTGATATTTTCCGCCTCGTGAAAGACATCGACCCGAACGCCTTCATTTCGCAAAGCAACGTAGTAGGTGTTTACGGCGAAGGCTTCGATAAACTGAAAGTAAAATGAATTAGAATTAAAGGAGGTAAAGAATAAAAGAAGGTAAAGCTAAATAGGTTTATTATCTCTGATTATTAATACTTTAATTAAGTACTTTACTTTCTTTACCTTCTTTACTTCTTTTGTACTTTAATACTTAAAAATATGAAGAACCTCGTTTTTGCAACCAATAACGCGCACAAACTCGAAGAGATACGCGCTATCCTCGGCGACAAAATAAATATCTTAAGCCTGAATGATATTGATTGTCATGCCGATATTCCCGAAACCGCCGATACATTAGAAGGTAATGCCCGCCTGAAAGCCGAATACATTTATCAGCATTACGGAATAGATTGTTTTGCCGATGATACAGGACTCGAAGTGGAAGCCCTCAATGGCGCACCGGGCATTTATTCGGCACGCTATGCAGGCGGAGCGGGACACGACTCGGAAGCCAATATGCGCAAATTACTCTCCGAATTGGAAGGAAAAACCAACCGGAAAGCTCAATTCCGCACTGCCATCTGCCTCATCGAAAGCGGGCAAGAACATTTGTTCGAAGGCATCGTACGTGGAACTATCTTACAAGAACGCCGCGGAACCGCAGGCTTTGGCTATGACCCTATCTTCCAACCCGAAGGCTACACCGAAACCTTTGCCGAAATGGGAAACGAAGAAAAGAACAAAATCAGCCACCGTGCCCGTGCCGTACAGAAGTTAGTGGAATACCTCAATCAATGAAATCATTCCATCGCAGAAAACACAGAGTAGCACAGAGTTTTAAATCCCTCTTTATGCTACTCTGTGATAAATACAAATATCATTAACGGGAAATAACGCTTTGAATATGCTCCACCACCCGTTCCGCCTCATCGCAACTGAGCATATAAGGCTTGCCTTTACGCAACTTGAGATAAAACGCGTCTTGATATTTCCCTACATACTCGAAATGGCTTCCTAAACCTCCTCCTGAGAACCAGCCGATATAACCACCGAAACCGCCGCTTACCCATAGACGCAACAAACGTGAAGGCTTACCTTGCCATTTACCGACTTCAGCTATATCTTCGTAACGGAAAACCTTATTCCCCGATTCACAATGTAGCACTAATGCATCATCCGTCAATTCTATATATAAAGGAGACTGACGATAATAATAAACAAGGACACTTATTACAATAACGAGTATAGGCACAACAATAAGTAATCCTATCGGATGCTTAATACCTTGCCATAGGATAAACATACATACTGCCGCAACCGTCATCCACGTACCGATAGTCAAACCGCGCGCACATTTACTTTTTGACACTTTATATATATGTTCCTTCTTCATCTAATTATAGTTCACTATACAAAAATATGAAATAACAAGTATATCTACAAACAATAAAACAGAAAAGAGACACAGGTAAACACAGATGATTATTTTTAATATCTGCGTTTACCTGCGTCAATCCGCATTTTACAATCAATACATATACTCTACCGCCGACTTCTTGAAACGCAACACGCGGGTATCCTTATTGCCGGCACCATTCTTCGTCAGATAGAGCCCTCCCATGCTGCCTGCCAAATACCAGCCGCTGCCTTCGGACGAACAGACACCCCACAAGATGTTGTTGTAATGCCCATGATAAATACCCGTATCGTTCCATTGCGCACCGGGTCCGTACCACACAATCGGCTCATACTCGGGAAAATCAGGACTTTGCATCTCTATCGTTATCAGGTCGGTCAGGGCAATGCTTCCTACAGTGATGTCATTACGCCGCTGCTGGGTACGCCGGATACGGCTATGCCCTTCCCACGGTGTCTTGAGTTCGTGCGTACCGTTCCACATCACCCACACATAGTCGGTAGCGTCGAAGATACGGTTGAAGTCTTCCATTGAAGGCAATTCGTAACCTTCAGGCGAAAGAGCATCGGAAGGCAGACGGTTGATATGCGCCGACACCTGCCCGCTGTAACGATCCATTACGGCAATTCCGTCTTTGTCTATCACCTGCATCCCGATACCGCTATCACCTTGGTATGCCCACTTCCAAAGGTCGAAGAAAGCTTCGGGAGTGCAACTTGCCAAGTATTCAAACAGTGTCTTTCCCGCCAGCCTTGCCGGATCATCGGATGCCAAGATCTGGTCATCGAACGAACGGGAATTGCCACGGGCGTTGTATTTACACCACCAAATACCGTGCAACCATGTAACCGGAAGTCCGTAGTTACGGCGCGAAACCGTATATTCCTCACGGCAGGAACCGTCGGCACGATTGCGGATAACGAAAGTAACAGACTGTTTCCGTCCGTTAGCGGTCGGGTCATTCGGCCTCCAGCCCGCCACGACCCGATACGTATCAGGCTGCCCTTCTGCAGAAGTTATCTTCACCCACTTGTCTTCACCTTCACCATATACCGCCAATAGTTCTTTCCCTGCGGGCAGGATAAAAACCCCCAATTCATTATCCACATACCGCCCGAAATCGAATGCATACGTCCCGATACTGAACTTCATATCACCCGACAACGCAGTAGGGTTCGCCGAGAGGTCAAAGGTTATCGCATCTTCGGGGTAAACATGCTGCAAGCCTTTCCGGCGGAAGCAAAGCGAAAAGCGCTGACTTGCCACACCGGGCGGATAAAGCGGCTTACGAATGCGGAAACGGCTCACTCCGTCAAATCCATCCGTTACCGGGACAGGCTCTACTGTCACACCGTTCGCAACGGATACGGGAAACGCTTCCAGTTCGTTGTCGCAAGCTACAGCCAGCAACAAGTCAGTTTCCCAATAGGGAAGCGTGACGGTGTTTTGGGCAGCAGATACTTCCACCCCTTCAGGCAATTCCGATTGCAGAAGGTCTACCTTGATGCAGTCCGAATAATCGGGAGACAAGTCTGATCCGCTTCCGTTCCCCCACTCTTCCACTTCCAGACGAGCTTCCACATCAAGCACATCTTTCCGCAAGACAATCGTGTACACCGCATTCCGCCGAACGGTATCGGGCAAAGGCTTTTCAAATGAATATGCCTTTCCGTCGATAACCGCCCGCAGATGAACCGACAATCCGGGATTCGCCTGTTCGTACAAATAAAACACGCCGGACGTGTCTTGCGACAACGGCTTATTAGGCGTACATACCGTATAATCAGCTTTTGTCATCCCTTCGGGCGAACGGACTGTAGTGCCGGGAAAGAAATAAGCTTGCTGTGCCACCTGACGGAACACAAAATCAGTAACCGAAACTTTTCCTTCCGCCTGAATGCGAAAGTCGAAACGGGCAACGCCTCTCGTCAATGCTATGCGCATCGGCTGGGAGACCTTCCGGCTCGACAAATCAATCTTCCCGGTATAATAACGCAATGCCTCTCCGTCCTTTGCCGATACAACGGCCTGCAGCCAATCGGTTTCCACCGTACTACCTTCTGTTGAAGAATCTAAAACGGATGTGCCGTTCGCCACAACATACAGCGTGCCAGAAAGGCGGTCGAGCGGCAAGCGATACGTATCAGCAGAAACGGCAACAGGATTGTAGATTTTACACAGCACTCCATCCTCGAAACGGTAAGCCTTCATCGACTCTATCCGGTCTTCGCCGGATAGAGCCGGAAAGCCGTCTCCTTGGGAAGATGACAACCCGATTTGCAGTTCGGGTATCCTTTCGCCATCGCTGCCGTCCTGTTCCCAATCATCGGAACAGGACGGTACGATGAATAAAGCGAAAAGAATATTGATATATGCTATATATATTCTCATAGTTATATACCTGTTTAACACAGATTATATAAATCATTTCCGTCTCGCATCCAACTCTATGTCATTGCCGTCTTCCCACTCATCAAACGTCACGTTCAAATCGACGTTGATGTAATCGCGGCGCACAACAATTGTGTTTACCGTATTGCGCTTAACAGGTGCATCCAACGTTTTGACCAATGTCTTCGCCTCTCCGTCAATCATAACATCCAAGCTAAGTTCCAAACCGTCATTTTCCTGTTCGTACACATACAATACCCCTTTCGCATCACCCGCAAGCGGAGAAGAAAAGACTACTGTCGTATCCCGGCGTTCTACAGCAGGAGGCGAGAAAGCCGCATCCTTCGGGAACGCATATACCGCCTTGGCGACACGTTTCAGGGTCAGGCTTTTCACCGAAGCGGTACCCGCTGTCTGTATTTCCAAATCGAAACGTGCCACGCCTCGCTTCATCGGCAAAGGCAATTCTGTCCGCGAATGCTCCGCCCTGTCTAAACTCAAGCTGCCGCTAAAGAAATGCGCCTCTTTCCCATCTTTCAGCGGAAGCACCGTTTCTTTCCATTCGGCCTCGGTCAAATTTTGGTCAAGCAAAGCTTGTCCGTCCACCATCCCTTCGGCATTGGCAAGCATATAGAGTACCCCCTCCTTGCTATCCAACGGGACACGGCAATCCGAGCCGTCGAATTGCAAATCATCGTACACCTTTGTCAATACGCCATTCTTGAAATGAAAAGCTTGTACGTGACGGATGTCGTTCTCTCCCTCCAACAACCCGCTTTGTCCTTCATAACCCGAAAGCGATGCTTTTACTACCGGCATGGTTACCTCTCCTCCTCCTGGATAATCAGAATCCGAACAAGAAGCCGTCAATACCATTCCACCTAACACTAATCCCATTAATCTTACATTTCTCATTTTTCGTAAATAATTTAGTTAAACATAGTTTATTGATTATTCAATTATGTATTCTACTGGTGTCTTGACACAACGCACGACACGGGTCTTCGTGTTGTTTTGCGCCACAAACTTCAACCAATTTTCACCGGGACGGTCTGCTTGTGCATATCCTTCCATCATCCAACTGTGCGAAGCGTGTCCGTATGTTGCCAACAATATTGACATCCGTGCAATATTGCCGGGAGTTGTGTTCCATTGATGCCCTAATCCGTACAACACCCAATGTTTGCCTTCATATTCAAAATCGTAAAATGCCATGATGCCGTATGGCTGCCCTTCGAACGAAACATCCCGTTCTGTTATTGTTACGGTAATAGTCTGTCCTGCTGCATTTTGATAAGTACGTGTACCGATTCCGCCTACATTGAAATCCGTATTCCGAGCAAAGAACGCATAATCTTCGTATGCCGGAATGCGATACCCTTCAGGAGCCATTTCTTCAGGAGCCAACGTGCCGAAACTTTGGGCAGAAGCACGCATCCCTTCGTAATAAAATGCCGTTCCGTCATGCCTCAACGGATAACCTTCAGGATAGCCCGCCTGATATTGATAACCTAAAACAGGCAACAAATCCGCCTCATCACACGTATTCAGGTAATCCAATAAACCAACATCCTTTGCCGGGTCATCCTTGGGCAATAATTGGTCTTCAAAACGCTTCACATTTCCACGCAGGTTGTATTTGCACCACCAAGTCCCGTTGATATTCACCACCGGCAATCCCCAGTTGCGCCTACGGATGATGTATGCTTCTTCGTGCTTTCCGTCCGCGTCTGAAATAATCAATTTTCCTTCCTGTACACGCCCATCTGCTTTAGGGTCATTCGGTTTCCATCCTCCTACAAGGCGATACCCGTTATCCGCCGAAACCAGTTTAATCCACGGCGACTCCTCACCGGTATATTCCATCCGTGCCGTTTTACCTTCGGGTAATATCAACCTCCCTAATTCGCCTTCAATATACCTGCCAAAATCACATATACCGTTCTCGTCCAATTGAAGCAACCCTTCCAGCCGAACCGGACTTGGCTCAACTACCAAAACCACCCGTCCCGTATGTACCTTGTCTCGATAAACCTCCACGTATATATATTCCTCAGACGTTCCAGGCATACGGAGTTCACTTTGCACGTCTACCATTGCTATCTGTTGCAAACTCTTTACAGAAACAGGATGTACATCCACACCGTTCACCTTTCCTTCAATTACAACAGACGCACCTTCTTCACCCATGAACGCCAAATGCATATCGCTTCCGGTATACGGAATGAATACCGAATCGCCTGTAGCGTTTACACGAACGCCTTCCGACAAAAGAGAAGCCGCGACATTTATTTTCCCTTTCAGCAATTTGTCTGATTCAGCCTGTATCCCTTCTTCCCATTCATCCGTTGTAGTCTCAATTGATAAATTGCCTCCTCGTCCATGTACCCGCAACGTATAAATCACATTACGTTCTATTACAGCAGGCAATAAAGTGGCTAGACGATAATGAGCACCATCAGAAACTGCAATGACTTCCACTTCCGATTTCACACCATTCTGTTCTGGCAAATACAAGAGAGGTTCGGTACAATTACTAAAATCGGCATAGTCTTTGCTGAAATCAAGAACGGCTGAAGCAGAAGGTGCCGCCTTATCAGAACGTTCACAAACATAACCTTGACGGTACATGCCTTTTATTGTAACTTGAAGTACATTTACTCCTTTATCTAAAGAAGACAAATCTACCCGTGCCACACTTCGTTTCATATTAACCGCCTCTCCCGATGCCGGAACACGTTCCAAATCCATCCAGCCATTCATTACCACATGCCCTTCATCAGATACCATCTCGTCTATATCAGCAGATAAATTCAAAAACTCCGTTTTTGTTGTCGCATCCGGACGCATCTGTTCCAATTCTTCCAACTGTCCGGCATTGACTAAAAAACAAACTTCGCCTTTTTTTTCAACAGGACGAAACATACATCGCCCGTCCGCATCCGGTTCCGATGGTATAATGATTTCTTTCAATACGCCGTCCTCGAACCGATATCCCCGTACCGTAGCAATATGTGCATCCGATTCCGAACTGTTTTCCGCAAAACCGGAAACTATCAAACGGGCAACTGTATATTCCGATAAAAGTTCATCACCTCCGTCATATTCCACTGTGCAGCCTGTTCCAAACAGGGCACATGCCATACTCCATACAATTATTATTTTTTTCATCTTAAAATACTAATACAAATAAGGGTTTTCTTTCGTATTCAGATAGTCCGGCTTATCAATAGGCATTTCGCTGATATGTTCCACATAAAAATGATTCATCAGTTCTTGTGCCCATGGACCGTATGTAAACGAACTGCTATGATTATATCCCATGACGTGCCCCAACTCGTGAAACATCACTTCGCACGAATACGTATCAAAATAATGCTGCATCCATGCAGGCTGGTAGGCACCGAATGTGCTTCCTCCTCCCAATCCTACCACACCGTTTCCCGGATATACCAGACCCACACGCAATGTCCTTGGCTGACGCATCTGCCGTAAAACAGTTTCAGCCGTTACTTTGTCGTTTACTCCTCCATTACCATATAGACGGTCTTCGTTAGCACGTAAAATTTCTTCGTGTTCCTGCATATCAATCATATAAGTGAAGTTGAGGAAAAGCGCCACCACTTCCCGGCAATGCACCGGACGGATTCCCATCCAATTCCCTACGGGACCTCCATCTACGGCATCGGGATTGCCTCCATATAGTTCGAATGAAATATTCCATCCATGTTTGATAGCCTGGAGTTTTTTCCAGTATGCATCACCCGATTCTACCTTAAATGTCAAATCTACCCCAGAAGTCACGTCTTGTTTGGGAATCTGAATCCACCTGCCCGATTCCGTATGATACATTCCGTCTTTTTCCATCAAAGGCATCGTTTCATAAAAATCGGCAAAAGAAGGAATCGAATCAAAATATGCCAAATCAACGTATTCATTTCCTACAGAAGGAATACGTGCCTTAACCAACACTCCGCTCAAAGGACGAGGTGAATAAAAACGCACATGCAAACGCCCGTCATCCGTAGCCGACACTTGCAAAGGTTGTGCTGTGTTAAATCCACGTTGCGAAGCATCGGTATAAATCTCTTTCGGCTCGCCGTCTTGAAGAATACGGGCATGATTTCCTTCTTCGTATGCATTGCGGGTAATAAACATGATGCCAGCATCATCATCCGGATGAACCACGTGGGTAACTACAGCATGAATACGGTTAGGTATAATTTCTCCTGCATCGAAGGTATAAGTGCATTTCACTTCATTTCCCCGATAATTCCGGGTAAATACATCAATTTCTCCTTGCAACGAAGAGCCTGCTGTAGGAGGAAAACGAAAACTTCCTGAAGCGGTTTCAATACCTAAAGTATCCAACAATATTTCCTTACTTTCACCTGAAAATGAGCCGTCTGCAGAAAACGTAGTATAAAAACGCACTTTACCCATCTGTACTGTTTTCCCAATAACGGCGGTACGTATATACCGGTTATTGAAAGCAAACGAAAAATCAACCCTTCCTACGATGTGTTTCTGCACAATCCGGTTAGGAGCCGAAACCACGGTTTCATATCCGTCTTTTCCCCATTCTTTACTCACCGAAAAAGGAGTCTGCGAATAAAAATAATCCGCTTCGAGCGGCTTCGATAAACTGGAAGGAAAAACAAGCCACGGTTCTGAAATATGCACTACGGGATTTACCGTCACACCATCTGCCTGCGCATCACCTTTTATACCTATTATTAATAAGGTGTATTCACCTTCCTGTAATCCTTCGAAACGAAGTTCCGATGAAACGGCATCATACACTCCTTTGATAGAAGTCACAGCATATCCTTGCTTGTCTGCTACGCAAAACTCCACACGGTCGTAAGGCACATGACGCTCCAATCCGTTCCGGTTCAATCCATTTTCATCTTCAAATTCCGCGTATTGCAATTTGAATACCACTTGATCATTTTTTAATTCCTCAGAATTAAACCATTCTTCCTGCTGGCAAGCGGATAAAAACAGCACACATAAAAAAGCGATAAAAGCATTCTTTCCCATCTTTCTTGGTTGATTAAAATTAATAGGTTATCAATCAGCCGTGATGCATCTCGTCAAAAACTCTTTTCCGGCGTTGATAATACAACGTCAAAAACACAAAATATGTTCAGACGAAATTTTTAAAAAACATAAAGCCTGTACCTCCCATTATACATAAATCAGTAAAAAGACAGACATCCGCATTCTTAAAATATATTATAAAACAAATTATTTAGGAAAAAACACTTGCAGATACGGAAAATGTCCATACCTTTGCCATGTGTTTTTCATAGTATTAGATTTAAGGTTAACAAAGGTTGGAGTACAGCGGTACTCCTTTTTTTATGCCGGCACTTAATCATTCCGTCTCACATACACCGATAATTCCCATTGGGATGCATCTGATTAGATGCATCATCTCATCATTTTGAACGAAGCGATGCAGATGTATCCGTTGCTTATTTGACTTATATAAAGGACATATACATTTCATTTTATTCTTAAAAACACCAAAAATACGAACAGATTGAAATAATATATTAAACAATTACGACAAATTGCAACACCCAATAAGAATACGTCTAAAAAATGAATCGCTTTTATTTCCGATGCTATCAAAAAGCCATACCTTTGCAACGTGAGACAACAAAAAGATGTTTATCTGGGATAACAAAAGAAACGTGATAGTTTAAGTAAGGTACGAACGATTAAAATCAGGAAACAATGAAAAAACGACTTGTAAGAAACGGGCTACTGATTGCGATAGCGATGATAGCCACGATACCGGCAGCGGCACAAGACAAGGTAGAAGCGGAAGTGGGAGCCGACTTGGTGAGCGGATATATCTGGCGCGGGCAAGACTTGGGAAATGTCAGCATACAGCCTTCGCTCTCGCTTGCCTACAAAGGATTCTCGCTCTCGGCATGGGGCTCGGCAGGATTCGAGAAATCAGATACGAAAGAGCTTGACCTTACGTTGGGCTATGGTATAGGAGGATTCAGTGTATCGGTGACCGACTATTGGTTCAACGGAGGGCCGGGGTATTTCCATTACGGAGCGCACGATACGAACCATACGTTCGAGGCTCAAGTAGGATATGACTTCGGAGCGCTTGCCCTGAACTGGTACACCAATTTCGCCGGGAATGTGGGCTATAAAGCCAACGGAGAACGTGCCTACGCCTCGTATTTCTCGATAGAGGCACCCTTCCGCTTAGGCGGACTGGATTGGGCGGCAACCGTAGGAGCCACCCCGTGGGAAAACGATTTTTACAACGGAGGGAAAAACGGTTTCGCCGTATCCGAAGTGGGCATCAAGACTACGAAAGAATTGAAGATAACCGGTTCGTGGACGCTCCCGGTATTCGCACAAGCGATATGGAATCCGGCAACCGAAGGCGCGTATTTCGTGGCGGGATTAAGTTTTTAAATAGAATAAAAAGTATTAGGCATAAGGCAAAAAAGATTGAGGATAACACACAGCCGGCTTACAATTACAAATTACAACTACAAAATACAAATACAATTATGAAAAAGATTGAAGCGATTATCCGGAGAACCCGGTTCGACGATGTAAAGCAAGCCCTGTTGGATGCCGACATCGAATGGTTTTCTTATTACGATGTGCGGGGCGTGGGAAAGACCCGCGAAGGGCGCATTTACCGGGGCGTAGTGTACGACACCAGTTCGATAGAGCGCATCCTGCTCTCTATCGTGGTGCGCGAGAAGAACGTGGAAAAGACCATTCAAGCCATCCTGAAAGCCGCCCAAACGGGAGAAATCGGAGACGGGCGCATCTTTGTCATCCCTGTAGAAGACGCCGTCCGCATCCGGACAGGCGAGCGAGGGGACATCGCGCTATACAACGCCGAACAAGAGAAATAAACACAACACAACAACACATAAACGAGATACAGATTATGGATACATATACAAAAGGCGGCACCGCTTGGCTAAGGTATGCCGCAATCCTGTTCATGCTTTTTACGCTTGTGCCTGCCTTGCCCGCACAAGAGATTATAGAAGAGACCGTTACGGTCAGCGAACCTGCCCTCGACTCGGGCAATACGGCTTGGATTCTGACTTCTTCGATTTTGGTTTTATTGATGAGCATTCCGGGCATTGCCCTGTTCTACGGGGGCTTGGTTCGCCAGAAGAATGTATTGAGTGTCATTATGCAGACCCTTTTCATCGTGGGTGTGGTGAGTGTCCTTTGGATTGCCTTTGGCTATAGCTGGGCATTCGATACGAGTTTCGCCGAATCGGGAAACCCCTTGGCATGCGTCATGGGAGGGTTCGATAAAGCATTCCTGCACGGAGTCACCCTCAATACATTGACCACGGGGAATATACCCGAAATCCTCTTCGCCATGTTCCAATGCATGTTCGCCATCATCACTCCGGCTCTGATATTGGGCGCATTCGCCGAGCGCATCAAGTTTTCGGGCTACATCGTATTCATTGTGTTATGGACCATTCTGGCTTATTTCCCCATGGCACACTGGGTATGGGGCGGAGGATTCCTTCAGGAAATGGGCGCCATCGACTTCGCCGGAGGAACCGTGGTGCATATCAATGCCGGAATATCCGCGCTGATTATGGCAATCATGTTGGGCAAACGCATGGATTACCGCATCGGACACCCCATCACACCGCATAACGTGACCTTCGTATTCATGGGCACTTCGTTCTTGTGGCTGGGCTGGTTCGGGTTCAATGCCGGAAGCGGGCTATGCGCCGATGGGCTTGCCGCTAACGCATTCATGGTCACGCATATAGCTACAGCTACGGCGGCTATCACCTGGATGGTCATCGACTGGATATGCAACAAGAAACCGACCACCATCGGAGCTTGTACGGGAGCCGTAGCAGGACTGGTGGCTATCACCCCCGCGGCTGGTACGGTAGACCTGTTAGGTGCGTTCTGCATCGGCATCATCACCCCGATTATCTGCTTCTTTATGGTTGCGGTCATCAAGCCTAAATTCAAATACGACGATGCGCTCGATGCATTCGGCGTACACGGCATAGGCGGTATCGTAGGCTCTATCCTGACCGGTGTATTCGCCACCCGCTTCATTTCGGGCGAAGACGGAGTGCAAGGAGCATTGTACGGCGATTGGCACCAGCTTTGGATTCAGATTGTAGCGACGTTAGTATCGATTGTGTTCAGTGCCGTAATCACCTTTATCCTCTTCAAAATAGTGGATTCCACCATCGGACTCCGGGTAGACAAGCGCGTGGAAGAAGAAGGGCTCGACATTTACGAGCACGGTGAATCGGCATACAATCATTAAAAACCAATAGCACACAGAGGAACACAGATTTACACAGAATCTTTTTTGATTACGTTTTTACCCTATCACAAAAGAAATAAAAAAATGTGTAAATCTGTGTTCCTCTGTGTTGTCTGTGTTCTATATCCCTTATTGTAAAGAAAAAAATTCAAGAAATATTTGGTAGTTTCAACAAAACTACCTACCTTTGCCTCGCATTTACAAATCAAATGCCCAGATGGCGGAATCGGTAGACGCGCTGGTCTCAAACACCAGTGGAGTAAAATCCATCCCGGTTCGACCCCGGGTCTGGGTACGAGATAAAAGGATAAGTAGTTAGTAATAAACGACTTATCCTTTTCTGCTTTTAAGAATGTTCCCGTTTTGTTCCCATAGAGGTACTTTGTGGCAGACCCTTAAATTGAATTAGATACGATTAAATGTAATTGTATAATGAGTTGTAAGCTGAAGAACATATATACCCTCATTTCCGCAACTCTTTTATCCTCTCATGACACGACAGTTTTTTTGCGATTTTCATGAAAAGTCTGAAGACTTCTGTGTGTCATGAGAGCTTGGGTCGTACCTTTCAGGCATAACTTCCCCTTACCCCACAAGGCA
>CASFRN010000028.1 GCA_949296855.1 uncultured Bacteroides sp.
AAATAGAAATAAGCTTTCATTTTGTCATCCTGAACGGAGTGAAGGATCTCGAATACACAAGCTGATGCACACGAGATTCTTCGCTATGCTCAGAATGACATTACTTTTTGATAGGCAATTTTCATTTTGAGACACCCTCCTCCCTGAAAACAACTTCTTAACATACGGAATTACCGCTTAAGGTTCGTAAGCAAGGCATTTCCGTTTTTGACGGGATTCCATCCGTCCCGCCCCGCCAAGACTTGTTCCGGCCGGTATTTACTGAAATCGGTCAATTGATGACTGTACTTGGCTCGCTCGGATGGATGTGCTCCTTCGCCCCTGCTTTGATATTCGGCATAATAGACGGTTTGCTCGTTCGAAACCTTCCCCCAGTTGTTCCATCCTTCTGGAACAATATGCTTCCCCATCTCACACTGGATATAAACAGCTTGAGCGTAAGGACGCCACGGGCGGGAAAGATAGACTTTAACCGCCTCATCATTAGCGGTCAAGCGACAATTCCAAAACACATAGCCATACGCTTTCCCCTGGTCGGTAGAAGGAGCGGTGACATATCCATCGCCCAAGCTACGGATTTCGCAATCCTTGAATACAGCAGTGCTCCAGCCGAAAATAAAATCCACCGTACCTTCGATGTAACACCCCTCGTAATACTGGCGGCTTTCCTTCCCGTAAGTATAAAGCGTATCTTGGTTTCCTAAGAAACGGCAATTCTTGAAATAAGCGCGGTCACCATCAACGAAACACGCCACGGCTTGCCCCACCCGTCCTGCCGTATTGGCGAACGTGATATGCTCGGCATAGAAATCGGGAGCATAGATATAGACCGTAGACGATCCAGAAGTGGACATTTCATCGCCGAAAACATTTTTCTTCGAAGCATAATTATCATCAGTGATTACGGCTCCCTCCTCGCCTATCAACGATACATTTATCTTACATTCAGGAACAATCACCCGCTCCTTGTATTCTCCCCTGCGTACAAGAATCGTAGTACGTTGATTCTTACGGAAATCGGGTACGGCATCAATGGCTTCCTGCACCGTAAAGAAATCGCCGCTCCCGTCTTTCGCCACCACAAAATCGTAATAACGCACGTATTTCCCCAACTCGGGAATTTGCTTCTCGATGGCTTGCGCGGCAAGTTTTGCCACCCTCCGCGCTCCGTACACATTGAGATGGGTATTGTCTTGACGCCCTTTGGGACAAGCGGGCGACACCCCCGCCGGAATCCACATGAAGAGTTTCTTCGAGCCTTCCACTCCCATGGATTCCACCAATTCTTTGGTCGCCTTATTCAAGTCAATAAAAATAACCCCCATTTCTTGGGCTACATTACGAGGCGAATCAAGGTATTCCCCATGCGTATCCACCAAAGTATCGCCTTCTACAATAGCATCCGTCTGCTCGGAACGCACATCGTCGGCGGCTACGGCATTGGGGTTCACACCAAAGTTACGGCGCACAATGGAGTTGAACAAGACCGGAATGCCTCCCTTGTCACGGGTCTCGCGCACAAACTTACGGAGGTTCTCATCAAAAGTAGTGCCCGGATCTGTATGACGTTTCGGGTCATCTTTTTCGTCATTATGCCCGAATTGAATGAATACGTAATCACCCGGCCGGATTTTGTTTACCACCGTCTCCCATCTTCCTTCATCGATGAAACTCTTCGAACTCCTGCCGTTCACGGCATGATTTTCCACACGTACATCCTCGGTGAAATATCCTCCTAAGACGTGCCCCCAACCGCGTTCCTGATTTCCGGCATTCAAGGACTTATTCGCCATCGTAGAGTCGCCAATCATGTAAACGGTTATCACACGATCAGACTGGAATGCCGACAAGAACAAAACCGCCAGCATCACGCAAAGCAAATGAATCTTTTTCATATAGAGATTGTTTGTTTAAGTTAAATCATTATTTGTTCAAATGAAACTCCTGATTGAAAAAATCCAATACCGCCTGTTGTATTTCCTTGCTACAGAAGTGAGGCAAATCGTACAACCGTGCCCGGAAGTGCGCTCCGGCTCCTTGACTTTCCCATACCTGTCGCATGGTATCGTATGCCGACTTCACACCTTCCACGGGAAAAAGTTTGTCTTTCAATCCATTGGTAAACATCATCGGTTTAGGACAAGCAATGCTCGCCACGTGCGGATAGTCCATGTACCTGCGGATGTCGGGAATCAACATCGCGTATGCCGAACCACCTTTGTTCTGGTTATTGGTGAGTGTCATCAAGCTATCGGTAGTGTTCATCCAGCAAACTGCCGCACCCGCTTTCACCTCATCGGTGGCAGCCATGGTCATCCATGCCCGATGCGCTCCCATCGAAAAGCCCATCGTTCCGATTTTTCCCTTATCTACAAAAGGAAGCGAAGCGAGAAACTCGGCACTCCGGATATCATCCCAAGCGATAAGGCTTCCCCACGACACACCCATTTGCGCCAAATTGGCCGACAAAGCCTGCTGGGCATCATAGCTGGCATATTCTTTCCTACCTCTTTCTCCCCAAAGCAAGGCATCGACCGCCAACACCACATATCCGTTCCGAGCAAAAAAGTCGCCGACATATTGCCCGTCGTAACACCGCACCGCCCAGTCATCGGCATCTTCCATCGTGACTTGAGAAACATGAAACGGACGCACCATCTTTTCTTTTCCGATAGTGAAATGTGCGCCATGGTCGTGCATCAGAAGCACGGCAGGAAACGGTCCTTCGCCATCGGGCACCAACAAATAGGCAGGCACACGCGACCAAGCCGATACATTGAATACAATCTTCCGTGCCGTATATCCATCCCGTTGCTCGCTTTCGACGGTCTGCATATCAAATTCCGCTTTAGGCGGAGCAGGCTGCATACACTCCAGCAATTTCTCCCGCGCTTGGACACGCCAACGCTCGAAGTCTTTTTCTGGAGCATTCCCCCACGCCAACGGATACGTCAGGCTTTGCTTTAATTCTTGATAGAAGGCAGGCATATTGCCTGTCACTTCGTACCCCGCATACACTTGTTCGGCTTCCACTTTCCTGAGCCACGCCGGATAAGCCTGCAAGATAGCTTCAGGCGCATAGGTGTACCATCCGTATCCTACCCTCCGTTCCGGCTCTACGTCTTCCAGCCGATACACTTTCTTCCCGTCCCGATTCGCCATAAAAGGACGATTGGTATCCAATTCGTAAAACCGCGCCCAGATGCGGGGAGCTTTCTTATCCTTTACCACAATCCGGTCGTACGGATATTCCGGATTTATCATCTGTTCTTTCCCTACAGGCACTTTCTCCACCCGTATGCCCCGAATGGCCGACTTCTCCAGCCAAGCCACACCCGCCTTTACAGCTTCCACGACTTGCGAATCGGGATGAGGAATATCCATCAGCAAACGCAAAATGGCACAACTCTCGCCCGACACCAACGAAGGAGGCTCGTATGCCCGCGCCTTTACGGGAAGCAAAGTCTCATTGTCGTGCTGTTGTCCCCACACGGTTTTCACCCCATTCTGCATATACTGGGTGCGCAAAATCACATCAAGCCCTTTCAGCCACGCTTGATAAACGCGTTTCCTCAACGGTTCATCCAGCCAAGCATAATGTATATCCCCTTGGTTGATACGCAGGAAAAGCTCCAACACACCTGTAGTCACATTATCATTGTATGTAATGGCATCTACATCCCATCCCCTCCAGCCTCCGTTTTTCTTTTGAGTCTTGAGCAGGTAATCCAGCCCTTTGATAGCCGCGTTCTTGTACTTCGATTGCTTGGTGAGCGCGTAAGCCTGCGCCAGATAATCGACCTGCGGATAGGTGTTCCGATTGTCCAACGTACTCTTCCGGTCTTTTGGCTTCAACGTGGAGCGTACAGAATCGACAGGAAGTATGGCAAGCCAGTCAATGTTCTTCGGCCATCCTCCGTCCGGGTTCTGGTAAGCGATAAAGTTATCGGCTATTTCTTTGTACTGTCCGGGAGCATACCGGGCATAGCCGCGCACAGGATGCCCTAAATTCCAATGGTGAATGCCGTCCGACATACTTTCCAATGAAGGGATGGTCTGAGCATCCAGCCCCCCTGCTATGCCCAGCATCCACACAAGCAAACTCCATACGTTCTGTTTCATCGTTCTAAATCCGGATACAAATGGTTCACCAATCCATTGAGATAAATTTCCAAATTGGTATACTCGGCACTTAACGTATAAGAAGCCGAATCGGAAGCGTCATTCGGATCCAATCCGTTCCGTTTTTCCCATTCATCGGGCATACCGTCAGCATCTGTATCTTGAGGAGCAGACTCCGTCCGGTACACAGGCCATCCCCCGACATCGCCCGGCTGGTCTATCATGCCATTCGTGCTTCCTCGGCTTCCTTCGTAAGTATAGATGCCTTTACGGGTCTCGTCTACGATGCGCCGGTCGTATGCATCACGCTTATACGACGCACCGGCATATCGAAGTACGGCTTCGTACGCCTCATGTGCCGGCTGTAGGGTAGTATGTTCGGCTATATCGAAAGGCTTTCCGGACAAATACGCCGATTTTTCCACGGTCTTGTCTTTCAATACCAACCCTGCCCGATTGTCCTTGTTCACCTTCCCGATGTCCTTCCGTTGCTTTTCGGTCAGTTTGGTGCAAGAAGCGTCCATATAGTTTCCTTCTAGGTAGAACACGCCATGCGTGCCTTTCACGTTATTGTTCTTTCCGTCATCGGGATAAGCCGTAAACAGACGCTTATATGAAGCGACAGTTGCAGTATACGGACCAGGCTTGTAGTAATTGTTCAAGAAGTTGTACGAACCTCCTTCGCCCGCATACGCGCCTGCACTTCCGTAATTATAAATCACATTATTAAAAAGTTCCACCCGTTCTTCTTCAGGCTTTCCCGTATAGCGGCTTCCGCACAAGCGGGGTGTGCGGTTGGAATGATGGGCAAGCAAGTTATGATGGAACGAAGCGGGCTGCCCTCCCCAAATGCCTCCATAGCCGTGTTTCCCTTTCTCGTGGATGGAGTTAAGAAGGCTTTCGCTGGCTATGCACCATTGCATGGTAAAGTTTCGGTTATTATAAAAGGTAGCGCACTCATCGGTCGACCAACTCATCGAACAATGGTCAACCATGATGTCTTTACAATTATCGAATCCGTTTATCGCGTCATCTCCTTCATGCTTTACATCCACTCCCATACGCGAGCGGATGAAACGGATAATCACATTGTCCGCCTTTATGCCCAAGGTATAGTTTTTCAAGCAGATGCCATCGCCGGGAGCAGTTTGCCCGGCAATAGTCAAGTCACCGTTGTTGATATAAAGCGGCTCCTGCAATTCGATGATGCCGCTTACGGCAAACACGATGGTACGCGGCCCTTTCTTACGGATTGCCCAACGCAAGGTGCCTTCCGAGCCGTCATCCTTTAATGAATGGACAATATACACTCTTCCGCCTCTTCCGCCGGTAGTGTATTTCCCTGCTCCGTCCGCTCCGGGAAAAGCCGGAACACGGGATGAAACGGAAGCGGAAGCTCCATCAGCCAATGCCGCCAACGGATACGAGCCAAATACGGAAATGGCTATCAGCCAGACAGCCAGCCATCTTTTTCTTTTCGGATACATAATATAAAAATGAGTATTAATGGTCTGTGCGCCCGTCCTTTATTCATGGCGCATCTTTTTTACACCAAAAATACGCCTTTTCCGAAAGGCTAAAGAGTAAATATTGTTTTTTCTCTTACACATTTTGGTATTATGTCCCGAATGAAACGCCCGGCAGGTTGGTTTTTCTTTATATGAAAGCTGCTTTTGCAAGGACAGCAAGCTGTTCAGTCCAAGCAATCCGACAGCACGGAAAGTACCGACTAGTCAGGACTGCTGTCCCAATGAGTAAGGACTCCAGTCCTAATAGGCCAAGGACTGCAGTCCTGACTATATGGGATTAAGCAAGGTGTAGTTTAACGCTTTTGGTTGACTACTTCAAGCCTTATTTTTAATGCCGGTTGACCCGTGTGAAACTTATTTGTATATCCGGTTTACACCGTTATGTCTTAATCACATTTTCTGTTGACAGCGTCTTTAGAAGCGAAAAAGAACATTACAAAACAAGAGAGGGGG
>CASFRN010000029.1 GCA_949296855.1 uncultured Bacteroides sp.
TGAAGATATACTGGCTTTTCCGGCTCATATATCTTCATCTGCTTTTGCTATTCTCTTTATCGGGCAATGCATTTATCTTATTCGCCAGCGTCACGCAGGATTGCAAATCCGGTGTAATTGAAGAGTCAGATTACAAATCCGGCATGACAAGCAAGCTTTGACTTCTTCGCAATATAGCTGCATCGTTTGTAAGATTATTAATCTTACAGCGTGAAGATTAATAATCCTCCGGCGTGAAGATTAATAATCTTACAGGCTACGCAGCCATGCGGATTGGATTATCAAGCTAACTGAATGTTATGGCTTGGCTTGGAAAAGAAACGGATGGACGTAATCGCGTACGGGCATAAAAAAAGGAGTACCGCTGTACTCCAACCTTTGTTAACCTTAAATCTAATACTATGAAAAACACATTGCAAAGGTACGGACTTCTGGGAAATATGCAAGCATTAGGGTTATAAAAACGTGTTTTATAACATGCTTTAAGAAACGTACCTTCTTATTCAAAAGTCTTTAACAGATTAAGGCATCAGCTTACGCCAAGCTCTTTCCGTGCCACATCGAGTGCTTCATTGATGTTGCTGCAGATGTTTTCCTTGCCCAGCAAAGTATAGAAGCCCGACCGTTCCAATACGTCGTGCACCTGCGGATTGACACCCGAAAGGATGATGTGGATGTTTTCCTTTTGTGACATCTCGCACAGGGTAGTCAGGTTGTGTATGCCCGTAGAGTCGATGAAAGGCACTTTGCGCATGCGGATGATGCGTATCTGCGGGCGGTCGCCCAGCCGTGCCATGATTTCTTCAAATTTGGTGGCGATGCCGAAGAAGTAAGGTCCGTTTATTTCGTACACTTCCACGCCTTCGGGGATAACCAAGTGTTCTTCGTGCGTTTCCACGTCCGATTCCTTGTTGGGGTCGATTTCATCGGTAATGACCGATATCTGCGTGGTCTCCATCACTCGTTTCATGAACGATACGCAGGCGATGACCAGCCCCACTTCGATAGCCACGGTCAGGTCGAATATCACGGTGAGGAAGAAGGTGATAAGCAATACGGTGACATCGGATTTCGGGTTTTTCAGCAACCCTTTGAATACTCTCCAGCCACTCATGTTATAGGATACTACTACCAGCACGCCGGCAAGGCACGCCATCGGGATGAACTTGGCGAGCGGCATCAGGAATATCAGGATGAGCAGAAGCACGATGGCATGAACGATACCGGCTATCGGCGAGCGGCCTCCGTTGTTGATATTGGTCATGGTGCGGGCAATGGCTCCCGTGGCAGGAATGCCGCCGAAGATGGGTGAGATAATGTTGGCAATGCCCTGTGCCACCAGTTCGGTGTTTGAGTCATGATGGTCTCCGATGACTCCGTCGGCTACGGTGGCGGAGAGTAAAGACTCTATTGCCCCCAGCACGGCGATGGTTATCGCTACGGGGAAAAGGTTCTTCACCGCTTCCCAGTCGAGCGAAGGTACGGTAGCTTCGGGTAATTGTGACTGGATGCTGAAGCGGTCGCCGATGGTGTCGATGCTGGTCACACCTCCGTACATCTTCATCAGGTATACCGCTACGGTCACAAGGATAATCGCTACCAGCGAGCCGGGAATCTTTTTCGAGAACTTGGGCGTGAGCGCGATAATCAGGATGCTGGCTATGCTGACCGCTACGTTCCACCAGTTGACGGTATCGAAATGGCGTGCATAGAGTATCCATTTGCCGATAAAGTCGCCCGGCACCTTCTCACCTCCGAATTGCAGGCCGAATACATCAGCTATCTGTGTGGTGAAGATGGTCAGGGCGATACCGCTTGTGAAACCGATGATGATGGGGTAGGGAATGAACTTGATGATGGTGCCAAGCCGGAACACTCCTAATATAATAAGGAGTATGCCCGCCATTAAGGTCGCTATCATCAGGCCTTCCAGTCCGTATTGCTGGATAATGCCGTAGATGATAACGATAAAGGCTCCCGTAGGTCCGCCTATCTGTACTTTGCTCCCGCCCAAAAGCGAGATGATGAATCCCGCTACGATAGCGGTGATGATGCCTTTTTCGGGACTTACTCCCGAAGCGATGCCAAAAGCAATGGCAAGCGGAAGGGCTACGATGCCTACGATGATGCCTGCCATCAGGTCGGTAGAGAAGTCCGACCGGGTGTAGTTCCGAAGCGTATCTACCAGCTTCGGCTTAAACTGAAATGTCTTCATATACCTATTGAAATGATTAAAATAATAAAAAAGAAGTGCAAAAGTATATATTTATCCGAACATAAACGACTACATTCCCGTTAATCTTTTAAGAAAAGGCAAGAAAGTCTTAATAGAACATAAAAGATGGATTGTAATAATTACAAATTTGAATAATAATGCTATCTTTGTAATGTTGAAAAGGAAACAATGTCTAACCACTAAATAACTAACGATTATGGGAAAAAGTATTAAAGGAACAAGAACAGAGAAGAATCTGGGTATTTCATTTGCTGGCGAATCACAGGCAAGAATGCGTTACACTTACTTTGCAAGTGCGGCAAAGAAAGAAGGATATGAACAAATTGCCGCTATCTTTACTGAAACTGCAGACCAGGAGAAAGAACATGCCAAGCGGATGTTTAAATGGCTGGAAGGCGGAATGGTGGAAATCACAGCCAGCTATCCTTCGGGTGTCATCGGAACTACGCTGGAAAACCTGAAGGCTGCTGCAGCAGGCGAGAACGAGGAATGGTCGCTGGACTATCCGAAGTTTGCTGATATTGCCGATGAAGAAGGATTTCCTGCTATCGCCAAGATGTACCGTGAAATAGCTGTTGCCGAAAAGGGGCACGAAGAAAGATATCTTGCACTGGCAAAGAATGTAGAAGAAGGTAAGGTGTTCAAGAAAGATACCGAAGTGGTATGGCAATGCCGTAATTGCGGATACCTGTATGTAGGTACGGAAGCTCCCGAAACTTGTCCGGCTTGCTTGCATCCACAAGCTTACTTTGAAGTGCAGAAAACGAACTATTAAGCCTTGCTTGACAGCTCGGTAATTCATCACAGGGGACACAGGGGTATTTCTGTGTCCCTTGCGGTTTAAAATACCTACTTTCAGGTATTGACAAAACAGATGAAAGTTTGCAATTTTGCGGACATAGAAAATAACTTTTAAAATCAATAAATGTATGAAAATCAAATCAATCATAGGTCGTGAAGTGCTCGACTCGCGTGGCAATCCTACCGTAGAAGTGGATGTAATGCTGGAATCTGGTATAATGGGACGTGCTTCGGTTCCGTCCGGGGCTTCTACAGGCGAGCACGAAGCGTTGGAACTTCGCGATAAAGATCCGAAACGCTATGGCGGTAAGGGTGTATTGAAGGCTGTAGAGAATATCAATACGGTCATAGCTCCGGCTTTGACGGGCTGGTCTGTATTGGAACAGCGTGCCATCGACCGGAAAATGTTGGAACTGGACGGCACCAAGACAAAATCGAATTTGGGTGCCAATGCCATTTTGGGCGTTTCGCTTGCCGTGGCAAAAGCTGCCGCCAATTACCTGCACATTCCTCTCTATCGCTATATCGGAGGGGTAAATACGTATGTAATGCCGGTTCCGATGATGAACATCATCAATGGCGGTTCGCATAGCGATGCCCCGATTGCATTCCAAGAGTTTATGATTCGTCCGGTAGGTGCTTCTTCGTTCCGTGAAGGCTTGCGTATGGGTGCAGAAGTATTCCACGCCTTAAAGAAGGTTTTGCACGACCGTGGACTGAGTACGGCGGTAGGTGATGAAGGAGGTTTTGCGCCGACATTGAATGGCACGGAAGACGCACTTGACTCCATCCTTGCCGCTATCCGGGCAGCAGGCTACGAACCAGGCAAGGACGTGAAAATCGGTATGGACTGTGCGTCATCTGAGTTTTATAAGGATGGAGTATACGATTACACCATTTTCGAAGGGGAAAAAGGAAAGAAACGTACATCGGATGAACAAATCGCTTATCTGGAAGAACTGATTGACAAGTATCCGATTGATTCTATCGAAGACGGTATGAGTGAAAACGACTGGGAAGGCTGGCAGAAACTAACGGCACGTATCGGCGGACGTTGCCAGCTGGTAGGCGATGACCTGTTCGTAACCAATGTAGAATTCCTTTCGAAAGGCATTGCCATGGGATGTGCTAATTCCATATTGATAAAGGTAAACCAGATAGGCTCACTTAGCGAAACGCTGGATGCTATCGAGATGGCACACCGCCATGGTTATACTACGGTTACATCCCATCGTTCGGGTGAAACCGAAGATGCCACCATAGCCGATATAGCTGTAGCAACGAATAGCGGACAAATCAAGACCGGTTCGCTGAGCCGTTCGGACCGTATGGCGAAATACAACCAGTTGCTCCGTATCGAAGAAGAATTGGGCGACTTGGCAATATACGGATATAAGCGTATTAAATGAAAAAAATCACTTGAAACTTGTTATAAAGGGGAGATTTCAGCTGAAATTCTCCCCTTTTTCCCCTAAAATGAAGAAAAAATGAAAAAAAACAGGGAAATGTATTGCAGGTTTAAAAAATAGTTGTACCTTTGCAACCGCAATCGAGAGAGATAGCAACAAAAGAAAAAATGGTGCGTTAGTTCAGTTGGTTAGAATACATGCCTGTCACGCATGGGGTCACGGGTTCGAGTCCCGTACGCACCGCTTACGAAAAA
>CASFRN010000030.1 GCA_949296855.1 uncultured Bacteroides sp.
TCTTTCACTGAGGTATCTTCGGCATTCACTCGCCTCTTGCGCTCGATTTCCTCGGACAGGGCAGCATAGTCCTGCGATGCCAACAGGCCGTAGGCGTTCATCACTCCTGCCATGACGGCCTTATCGAGGCTGTACGGCTTCTGCACCCGCACGGGGAAGGCTTCGGTCACTTCATGCTCCACGCCTGCGTCGTCAACGGTCTTCACGGTCTTATGTCCGATGAACATGGTCACGTAGTTCCCTTCGTCAAGGGATTGGATTTTTCCGTCTTTCCAAACGCTTTTGCTGCTGTTGTAATCTTCTTCCTTGGTGGAAGGCACTACCTGATAATTGATTGATTTCATACTTCGATATACGTTAATTGGTTTGTTGAATTCTTGAAGATATAACCGCACTGGTTCTCAATTTCCACCTCTTCCAGCGGAAGGACGGCTTGTTTGCCGTACGCTCGTTCGCAAGCCTGTATGAACTGAATAATACCTTGGTAATTGCCGTGAAATTCACGGGCAAGTATCTTGCCTGTCCGTTCTCCTTCAACGACTTCTTCGATGCCGACAAGGCACTTAATCCAGTTGGCTTCACGCTGGGAGTTGTACCTGAGCTCGTAGTCGTAGATTGTGATTGACATGCCTAACAGGTCTTTGATTTCGACGTGTCTGGCATCCATCTTACGGTCTATCCGTATCTTCTGTGTCAATGCGGGTAACTTCATCTTGTTTTCTATGTATCGCATCAGCGCATAGTTGTCGGCGTGCTTCATCAGGCCGTAATAGGAGACCCACGACTTGTCGGAACGGCATTTCCTCGCCCGTCGCAGGGTGGTTTTGCGGACGGAGACGTAGCCCTTGTCGTGGCCGCAAACTGCCCTGTCTTGGTTCCGATGGAAGACGTAGCCGCAGAAGTCGCACGGCACGGACAAGGGCCGCACCTTTGACAGCCCTCTCTTGGCACGCATGCCCAATCTGTACCACCACCAGTTCCTGATGCGCCACTTGGCGGCCTGCGCCTCTTCTTTCGTGGCGAACGGCAGGAAGTTGTCGTCGGCATAGCGGACGCTTACAGGCGATATCGACTTCACGAAGTAGTCGAACTCGAGCATGACGACGTGGTGGACGAAGGGGCTGGTCGGTGTGCCGATGGGGAGTTTCCCTTTTACGAAACACACATCGACGGCATAGTCAACCAGCCAAGGGTCGGCCACCATCTGCTTCAACGCTCTTCGGAATACCTTAGGAGTGATATGCTCATAGCATTTCCGCTGGTCGATGACGAGGCAGTAATGAAGGTCTCTGCGGTCGTAGAAGATATGCTTCAGCCGGTGGACGACGGAACGCGAGTGTCTCTTCGACGTAATCCCGCAGGTGGGTTTGCAGTTCAGGCCGTTCAGGTTGTCTTTCCGTGAATAATGCGGCTCCAGCAGGTTCAGCAGAAGATGCTGGTAAATGCGTGTCTCCAGCGACGGACTAAGGATATGGCGCACCTTTCCGTTGTTGTTAACCTTCACGAGGCTCCGGTAGGACAGGCGTTCTTTCCAGCTCCCGTCCTTCAGCGCAAGGAACAGGTTCATGCAGCGGTTGTCGAAGTCTTTATTGAAGGCTTTGACATCCCGCTTGGAACTGTGTCCGCGAAAAGCTCTGTAAGCTGCCGACTGCATATCGCTGATGCTCAGGTTAATATTTATGTTATCTATTCTCTTCATATTGTTTGCAAGCCGGGCTTGCATGGCAGTGTTGGTACCACTGCCGCCCGCACTCCTTACTGCGGGCTTGTCTTATATATTCGTCATTCCAAGACACGACAAAGCGGCTTTCGTAGTTTTTGTTGTCCTGTTTGGGCAGACCCGCCATAGTTGCGATTGGCATTCGTAACGGCATTATTCGCATTCAAGTTACGAGGCGAGCAATTGCTGTTATTCGCATTACCGCGAGAACGGCAGGCCATCCGCTTCACCGTTTTTTCAACCTTTCTTTCCAGTTTCGGAGGTCTCGGTCCTCATGCCGGACTTGACGGGAGACGAAAGGATTTCTGCGGGGCTTGTAGCCCCTTTATTCCGCTTGCAGCGGGCTGCGCCTACTCAATCAAGGCTTGGGCAGACCCGCCATAGTTG
The DNA here is from genome assembly GCA_949296855.1 of uncultured Bacteroides sp. Classification (GTDB taxonomy): domain Bacteria; phylum Bacteroidota; class Bacteroidia; order Bacteroidales; family Bacteroidaceae; genus Phocaeicola. Next base: position 2,108 of record CASFRN010000030.1, read on the forward strand.
CGAATGGCATACGTAACGGCATAATACGCAGGCAAGGTACGAGGCGAGCAAAAGCTGTAAAGCGCAGAACCGCGAGAAAGGCAGGCCAGCCGAACACGCTGGTTAAGTGTCGTACTCCAATTGTTGTTGTCCCATACAAACATAGATTCTCCGGTGGATATGCTTCCGCCTTTCTCTATCTTCCATGGTGCATAAGGCAACCTACGAAGAGCGTAACCGTCACCAAGATTGGTTCCTTCGCCTATCATCGGATATTGGCTTTCAAAGTCAAATACTCCAAGTTCCGTTTTGGACGAAGTTTTTTCGGTGTGCCATTGCATCTGGTCAGGTTGCAGATAAAACTTGACAGGATTGCCCGTACTTGCACTGGTAGGATAAAGGCAGGTACCTACCTGTTCATAGCCACCTCCGCAATACATGAAAATATCTCCAGCAAGATTGACCCCTGCATAGAGCGACATGCGCAGGTTGACTTCTACATCCCAGCTTTGTTCCGTTCCTTCGGACGTATAGGCCGTAAAAGTCTGCGACATGACTTTGTATACACGCACATTCATACTGGCCGTACCGTCCGTACCGGGAACACTGACATATCGGTACTTGTATCCGTAAAACTCAAATTCCGTGTCTTCAGGCACTCCGGTCTCCATGGCGAAGCTAAAAGCCATCTGGCTCTCCATGCAGGCTTCTTTGGGGTATTCCGAATTTATCAAATTAGAGAAGTAAGTACGGTTACCGGTTGCGTTGTAATAGATATCTTTCTGTTCGCCCCATTTGGCGTACGTCCATGTTTCGGTGCCGGTCTTTTTATACCTGATACCACCGTTCACAAGCCAGTTGCCTTCATTCGCACAAGAGTCGTTGGACGATATGCCGCTGCCGAACATGTTGGTGTTATGCAGGTATTTGGTGCCGTAAAGGACCTCAAGCTCCGTAATAAGTGTGTTCATGGCATGATAGCCGCCTTCGGCAAAGGGATAAGGGGCGTCGGTGTCCGCATTGTTCGAACGGGCGTAGGTCATGTTGTTAATCTGTTGCATGTCGTTGACACGAGGATAGGTCTTTTCCTGGTCGTAGAACATGGTACACAGGTTGTTCTGGCCTTTTGATGACTGGCAGTTGCCTTCACCCTTATACAGGTACAGAAAATTTCGTGTCTTATTGTTCACCGTACATGCCGGGCCAGGTCCGATGGCGGTCGGTACAAGGGGGTACTTGCTCACGTCGATGCCGTCCCATACAACCGGATTGGTGAATATGCCTTTCCATGCCTTGCCACTCTCGCCGATTACGTTGTCAAGCAGATACACGGTGTCTGCACGGGCGATGCCGATGGTGTATTTGGTCTCTGTGGTTTCCCACGGGCGGAGCACGCGAACCTCGGTGCCCTCCGAGTTGTAGAGCTTGGCCATGCCGTGCTCATTGTAGAATGTTTCGGCGTTGAACGCACCGGCATCGCAGTATTTCTGCTGGTGTGCTTCGTCCAGATACAGCTCAACGTCGCACTCCGCGCGCTGCGCCTCGGTAATGCCGACGGTCGGTGCAAAGCTGCCGTCAGCAAACCTCAGCAGGTTGTTTCGCATCAGCTTGCCGACAGGCTTCGTGGTCTGACGGGTGTTGTCGGTGGTATCAAGCAGATAGAAGTCGTACTTCATCAGGATGTCTTTTGTCCCTCGGAAGAAAGACACGCTTTCAGGTGCCAGCTCGTCGGGGTCCCAGCCGGCAACGGCATAAGGTGACTGGGATAGCTTCAACTGCTCCACATCTCCGGATAGTTCTTCAAGGCTCTGCTTCGTCGCATAGGCCCCATCCGCCTCGGTCTTGGTGAGCTGGTCTTGGGTTGCCTGTGTGATTGCTTGGGATAGCTCTTCTTGGGTCGCAAGGTGGGTGATGTCGGGAAGGTCATCCTTCTTGGCGAAATTCTGATCGGCCTGTTCTTTCGTAAGAAGACCTTCCGTAATATATTCTTTTAATTGTAGCGTCTCTATTTTACCATAAGTTTTATCCGTTTGATAGGGTATCGCTTCAGACCCAGTAATGTTACTGATTTTCTGTGTATCTTTGATTTGTTCTCCTCGTATAGCCATTTGATTTACTTGTTTTAATTAGACGAAAGTTTTTAGATTATTCAATAATTGTCTTCAGGAAGAGCTATAGGGTTATCTTCTCCCCAAAGCCAGACGGATTCCGAAGAAATAAGCCACGCATTCGTATCATATTCAGGAGGGACAACCGCATGGCAAGAGCCTCCTAAACATGACAAATCAACCACGTTGACATTTTCTTGCGACAAACTAAACGTGTTTAATTGCGAAACATTCAGTTTCATACTTCTACCTCCCGAATAGAGCCTGTTACCACTTCCGATTCACTGATAATGCGTATATACATCGGATAAACACCGTGTCCAAACACATAATCTACGACTTCCGAACTGTAACGGACATTACCAGGCACATTACATTCCGCGTATGCGCCTGTAGATGTTGATCTTTGGAAAATCTTAAGGAACCCGCTCCTCTTTCGCTCAAGATGCAAAGCGTAGTCGCCCGACACCATTTTTTCAGCCTGATATCCGACACCTTCAACAAACGTGAAAGACAATGAACTTTCTGTCATATTCTTAACCTCCTATTATTTTAATTAACTGTGTAAAAATAGGAAGAAGCCTATAAACAAGAGTGACACAAAAAAATGTGTGATAAAAAATGAAGGATAAAAGATACAGACTACAAATCTATCTTCAAGTCACCCGTTATACCCGCAAGTCCTTCCACTAATACGGCTTGCGCCTCATAAAGATAACGGTTGGCCCAATAGTTACGCATACGCCGCGCCTGATGACGAAACTCCATCATAATGGCCGGTCGCTGCGTACTGCCTTCCTGGCTGTTCCACTCCATGTAGCGGATATTGAAATCTGCGTCAATCTCGCGTTTTACCTTGCTGATGGGACGACCACGCCCCACACCCATATCCACAAATTTCAGGTAATAGTTGAAGAAAAAGTCGATACGTGCCTCGCGGACACTGACATCGCTGGCCTGCAAGGCGTCGTTAATCTGAAAATAGAACGAGTCAAAAGCGGCGCCCGTACTCCTCCACTGCCCCTTCCGAGCTTCCATGTTCTTCTTCCGATAGCCGGAATAAACTTCGTACGGGAAAATGCCCTGCGTATGAAAGTTGCGGGCAATGGCTTCCAGGGTTTCCAGCGCAAGAAGTCGTAGCTTTTCGCCTGCAGGTATCGGTTTATGGAAAGTGGTCGTTTTTTTAGCCATCAGTCTATGGTTTTAAGGTATTCCGGTCTTCGAAAGTCCGCAAAAGTCCTTGATGCTGTCCGACAAGACCGAAAACAGGTTAATGGGTATGTTGATTTCTTCTCCAGAACACAAATAGACGTTCACATAATCTACATTGTTCCGCTTGAACTGCTCCAGTTCGAAATGATAGCCGACTCCGTTTATCACGACATTGCTTGCCTGCAAGGCGGTGTTTCCCATAATACTTCTAATTTTAAAAACTATAATGCAGAAATAACACCCTACAGGCTAGAAAGTTCCCGAAAACAGAGACATTAACATTCTATGGTTTTTCGGAAGGTAGCTGTTCAAAAGGAACCATGTCGAAACTCCCACCGACGTAGCGGCCGACAACAGTGGCCCGTGCGCTGTCGTCGGTCAACATGCCGTGGACGATGACAAACTCGTAGTCGGGGAACGCAGGAAGCGGTTCGGCCTGTACATCGACCTCGAGGCGGGCACGCTGACGAACCTCGCGTTCCTGCCGGGCGGAGAGGGCTGCACTGCTGCGGCGGGCTTCGCGCAGAGCCTTCAGCTCGGCATCCTTAAATCGACGCTGCCAGGCTTGCTGGCTCAGGGTGTAGGAAAACCATTGGTACAGGTTATCCAGAAAACGGCTCCACCGCTCGGACGATACCAGGTATATGGCCGCCAGATTGTCGCTGACAAACACGCGCTTCTGTTTTTGGTTCAGGTATATATACCCGTTGTTTTGCAAGGTGTCGAACACCTTAAATCGCTGCATCAACTCGTTCAGCTGGTCTTTCTTTTCCGCCTGCTCGACGCTGACTTTCTTTTTTCTTCGAAACAATGACATAACTTTCTGTTTTTTGTTGTGTAAAACTATTCATTCAAGCTCGACCTTCGGGGACACTTCACGGAGTCCGCTCCCCTACCCCTCGGCACCCGTATGCCGGAATACTCGTTTCTGAAACTCCGTTCCCGGAGATCTTCGTTCTCCCTTCCTGATCATTCCGCTGTTCCGCCGGATCTTATTCTGGAAAATAGCGAGACGGGCATGATTGCGGCTGGTCCCACGCTGCCAGTCTGCATCTTTACGGATACCCAGTTCACGCGCCTTTCGGATCAATGTCCGGGAAGATACGTTCAGGATTACGGCCAGGTCCTCGTTTTTCGTCGTCGGATATAGCCGTTTCAATGTTTCCAGCATGTAGCTGCTCCAGTAGATAGAGGTGCGAACGCCCCGATGGTCCATCAACCTGCCGTCTTCGCCCATATAGATTCGGTCCGGCACTTTCTTTGTCCGCAGATACGCCTCGCGCTTGTCTTCCCGTGTACATTCCTTGCAACGGGGATATATACTACCATTTGCCAGCCGATAGAAGTCCCGCAACCACAGCTTACGGCCGCACTTCGGACATACTTTTTTCCTTTTAATGACCATTTTTCAAGCACCCTTCTATTATTTGATTGATTTTAGCCTTGTGTTCTTCCATCTTGAAATGAAGCATGGCGATAGCATTCCACGCCACTTGTGCTGCGTGCATACATCCGGTTTCATCGTCAATCTCATTTCCCTTCTCCACTTCGGTCAGATGCCGCAGCATTGCGCCCTTGTATCGCTCGTAGCCGTCCGGCAGGTTTTGCCAGTTGTGCGGCCCGTACTTCTTTGCACCAGCTGTATAGACTTTGGCAATCTCTTCCAGTTCCGGCCAAGGAAGTAGCTCCATCATCACTTTGTTGTCTTTCCGGTCGTTTTTGATTGATGTTTCCATAATTAAATTAATTTTAGCGCGTTCATTATTCCATTATTCAGGGCTTCTTCGTAACTATCCCAACAGCCACCATCATTCGGTCCACCGTCTGCGTAATCCACAATGCGTGTTCCGTTATCAGCCTTGTATAAGAACCATCCATATCCGCACGCATTGTTGTCTATTACAACGTGTATGTTATGCTTGGTACGCAACCATTTCTGTGCATCGTACAATGTAGGACGAGAATAAAAATTCATCCTGTTAAAATTATCTTCAAAACGACTGTTCCATAGTTCTCCTTCCTCTGTATAGAATGAGCCACAAGGACTATCAAACCTTTTTTCATGAAGTAGTTTTGCTACATCAAACGAAACATAATCTTTATCTTCCATCTTTCTAATCATTATTAATTTCCGGTATCAGCATATACAAATCGCATTCATAATCCCCATAATCTTCAAAATGGAAGTCAGAAGAAGTCGCAACCTTATATACACCATTCTCTTTGTAGATAAATCCGCTTACGATGGCCCCGTTCGACTTCATCCGACAAAGCACTTCCTTGTCTGTAGGATATTGTTCATCGGTTACCGGCCGCCATAGCGGGAACTCATTCCAGCGCCTTGCTATTTCATTACCCAATTTAGTAGCATCTTCAAGAGTCGCCTTAAAGTCCACATACAAGTCACGGCTGTGCAGCTTGATATTCCCAATCGGGAAGTTCCACGACCCTTCATGTTCATTGATACACAACTCCACTTTCCCGTGATTGTCGCTTGGCAGGCAAAGCATTTTCACTTCGTCCGTATCAAAGCTTCCTGATACAAAATCAAATTTTGGCGTTATCTTCATTTTAAATAGTCTTTATTAAAGTATTCTTTTGAAATCAACCAAGAGATTATACTAATCACCCCCCCTTAAGATATTTCCATTATGGTTTATAAATACCAAATCTCCCATGTGTCTTTCATTTACGAAGTAACTATATGACAAGAAATTACCGTAAATATTCAACTGGTAATCTTTCATTCCGTTCTCGTAGATTATTCCAGGCATCAGCTCCAGCAGTCTTGCAAGAGTCCATGCAGGAACATCTTTTCCCCATAAACTATCAAAAATTTCTTCTCCAGTCATTAGTGATCCGTCCGGGTGCTTATGAAATGGAGACTTCAGTTTCGAAATCCGTTCTGGAGTCCAAAACTGCCCTCTTAACGTAGGTGTTTTAGCTTGAAGCTCCCATTCCATTGATTTAACTCTGCTTTTAGTGTAGTGATACACCATATCTGCCGTTTCAGGCTTTATTCCCAGCGCAAGCAGTTGCTCCGACTGCTCGCGGGTAGTGGCGATTTGTGATTTAAATTCCATATCATTCATTTTACAAGTTCAAATTCATAAACAAAAACGTATGGGTTTCTTTTCCATGTTCCTTTACCGCTTACTTTGTCGATTAAGGAAGCATAGGCATCACGAGGTGTACTTCCTAACCAAATCTTAGAATTTGTTGAAGCGTTGAATCCACAATAGAATGATTGTGCTTTTCCGTCAAATTCTATACCTTCATTCAAACAATCGTCATCGCTTATGTCTTGCAGGCGTTCTATGCGGACGTTGGTAATACGGATTTGATGCGGCATAAGTTCAGGTTTTACAAACATATTGTTAGTCCATCCTGCTGTATCGGTAGGATTTTTTACACCAATGTTTAATTGCGGATTAGGGTGTTGACTAAATTCGGAGAAAATATCTTTATAGCTTTGAGCAACAGATACAGTTTCTCCAATTTTAAACATACAAAACTTTGTGTTTTTTATGTCAATAAAATCACCACATTCGTTTTCTACCACAAGCGTATCATCTCTTACATCCCATTGTAATGTAAAAAACTCATCCTGTACTAATCTTCTCGTCTGCGTCTTTCTTCCTTCCAATACGGCTTTTGTAAGTCCGTATTTGTCATTGAACATTATCTTCTTCATGGCCTTCCTACTTAGTTTTAATACCCTTCAAAAAATCTATAAGTTCTACAGCAGGCAAGGTAGCAGCCACACTAATAGCTAATTCCCATCCAGCATCGAAACACATTTCCATCACTTGTTTCATCAATTTCCTTGCCTCCGGGTTAGTCATGACTACCATTTGGCTTATCCTATCTATCGTCTGAGAGGAAAGCCTGTTTTTCGTTTCATTTATATTCATATTTGTTCCTCCATCTTAAAATTCCAAAAGCTAAGTTTTCCTTTCACATTCTTAATAGGCTTATCAAATAGTATCGCATCCTTCAGTACCCAGTTCCAAACTCCTTTCTCCGCCCACACTGAAGGATGGTTCTGCACGCAATCGGATATAACCACGCTGCCGATAATGGCGCCCTTGGGAAATCCGTCGTATGTACAGTTAAAAATCAAAGACTGCGAGGTTTTTCTGATTATATCATATTGATTAAAGCTGTATCTAAACACAGGTTTACTTGATGAAGCATGAATAAGTACCCTTTGTCCGATATACTTCTGAGGGCACTTCCATGTCCGGTTCTCGATGTCTTTGATACCGTGAGCGATTAGGCTCGCCCACGGCTGTTTTATTGATATGGCTTTCATATTTTTCATTTTAAAATAAGGGACATATCCGAATGAAAAAGAGTAAAGTGTCAAATTCTAAACTTATCATTACAAGTATTGGATATGCCCCTTTTTGTTCTTACTTTTGTTTCGTCAAATTTTAAATTTTTACAAGTATGAAATTAGAAAAGTCTGTTTTGGATGAATTTATGAAGAAATTCAACCAAATGCCACACAGATGCCCTGTATGTGGCTGTGAAAAATTCGGAGTTAGTGATTTCGAGACTCAAATTTTAAGTCTTGACCGTCAAGGAAGTGATATTGCGATTAGTAAAGAAATAAGTCATCTTCCAACAATTACAACTCATTGTTTACATTGTGGGCATATTGATCAATTCGCAATATCTGTATTCTTAAATCCAGTTGTAAAATAAATATTGTGAATTATTAGCCTATAGCCTCTTTTCTTTTTTTGAAGGAGGCTATTTTTATACTTTTCTCTATTCATTTTCATAAGTTTCATGTTATATCCATAATGTTTATTCACTTTTTTCATTGTTTATTTCTCCTCTTTTTTGTTATTCATTCGTTTTAATGTCTCAGTCAGACCAATGTTCAGAATGGCCGTGCATGTTGTTATCAATACCAGATCAAGCACGCTAAACCCAGAAGACAGCCCTATCACAACCAAGGTCATTCCTGAACCGTAGGCTATCACACCAAGTATTTGGTTGATGATGTTCAGTATCTTTTTCATGGGTCAATCTCCTTTGTTCTTTTCCAAGTACGTGATAAAATCGTCGATGCTATCTCGCAGTAACCTCATTTTATCTATGAAGTCGTCCATCGTATCATCATCAGTCTTATGCAATCGTGCAGAAGTATAGCAGTCACTGACTGACAGAAACGTGTTACGGTACGTATCGCCTTTGTAAGTAGAAACGCTGTCAAATGCTACCACATTCCCGGTGGAAGGACTGGTTTCTTTGTTCAGAAAAACTTGTTTCTTGTACATATTCAATCTCCTTTCCTATACAAATCCAAAAGTTTAACATTATATATTTTCTTCCTTGCAGCGTTATATGCAGCTTCGTGCGAAGCCTGCCGCATCATTTCAATCCTAAACTTATGATCCACTTCATCAAAATAATTCTGAAATCTGTTGCTGACCGTGGTTGTGTCGATAAAGACTACCATCACGTATATCAATGTATCTATCATTATTATCATTCCATCCTAATAATTTAACCACTTCATCCGTAGGAATATCCTCGTTCGTTGCATATCCTTTCGCTATGCCGTACTCGACTACCTTTCTCACTTCTGCGTTGGTCAAGCTCCGACCATTTACACTGAAGAAACCGCTAAGGTTCTTCCGCCAGGCAAATTTCTTGATGCCTTGCAGACTGACTGAAATTGTATGTCTTGTCATTGTTCTTTCTCCTTTTTAGACCCATCCAATTTATCTAAACCACTGGTTTCAACGTATCCGTTTTCGATGCACCAGCAAAGCATGTTATAGGCTGCATCTATTAGCAGTTCATTATCTATTGAAACAAGCAAATTGTCGCACCAATAATAAGAAATAAAATATCTCCCTTCAGTTCTTTCTATAACCAACTGATAAATCCTCTCCCCTTTCAATATTTCTTCGGGCAACAAATCCAAAATGTCTTGCAAGGTAAATGCAGGAAAATAATCAAGATAATACTCAATTAAATCATCGTAGGCTGCATAATTAAAAATATGCTTATTGGGATGTGCAACATTTACAAAAAAAGTTGAACAGTCTGTGTCTAACCCAAGTTCCTGCAAATACTTCATCTGCTCGATGCTTAATACCTGTTTGCTCATGCTACACTCTCCTTCCCCCTTAATCGTTTTTCCACTTCATCCACTACATCCTTTGCGGTAAACTGCCTGATAGCTTCCGAGAAAACAAAATCATCTTCAATGTGAATGCCAAACTTGTCTTCAATCTTGAAGCTCACTTCCAACACATCGAGGCTGTCAAAGCTGGTGTCGTCCTTCAGCTTTGTCTCGAGCTGAATATCTTCATAGTAGCCTAATTGTTCACGCAGAATGTCCAAAACTTTTTCTTCCAATTCTTTTCTATTCATGGCATATTCTTATTTTTATTCTTATCAATACCCGCATACAGGTTCGCTGTGTGCTGCAGCCGGAGGAACTGCAACTTGCGTTTTGTCACTCTCTTCCATCCGTCTCCAGTTCCTCACTTTCATACCACAATCCGGACAATCGACAACCTTTTCATATCTTGCAGGTGAAAATTCACTCCTATGGGTAACAACCACCTCTTTTTTATCCATTTCCTGAAAGCTGAATACACATCCACAAGAAGGACATGTCGCTATTAACTTATCAACCTTCCCATGTTTCAATACTTTAATCATATTCTTACATTTTAAAGTTTATATCTATGCCGACAATCAGCATCAGGTTCTGAAGCTGGTGTACATTGTTTATTCTACGTGCTTTATCATTGATTATTGTAGAAAATTCGCAATCAAACAGCGCAGTTATCACAAAACGGGTCCCCTGATAATATTCATAAGAAAAATGGTTATCATAACCCAGGATTTTTCGTTTCTGAAATCCGTTCCTTACAAGCAAGTCCGCAGTCAACGGTATCGGAGCAAGTTTGTCTGCATCCCCATCTACCGGGTCCCCTTCGTTGCCTGGAAAGTCCAAATAGACGTGCCCGTCCTCAATCAGCGTAACGGTCATCGGGATGCACTGCACATCGTTGTTGTACACCCAGTTTCCAAGCATCAGTTCTTTGGTCGGTATCATTGTTTCTTGTTTTTTGACAAATACTTCATGCACCTCTCCACACCATTTACTTTTTCTGGGAATAATGAAAATCGACATCTATTAAAAAAAATATGTACAACATGCTATTTCAGGAAAGGCTGTGATGCAGCTTGATACGTGATAACGATGCTCTCTAAAAACCTGCATATTATCACACGACTTGCAAAGCTTATAACTACGTCCCATGTCTTACCCCTCCTTCCATTCCGTCGCTTTTGACGAGTCAAACGACGCAAACAATTTTTCGTAAAGCGAAGAAGAAATCTCCTTCCAATTTGTTATCACAATAGATGCGGAATCCATATTATAGGCTTCGCTCAAGTAATCAACAGTTCTTGTTACATCAAACTCACCATTATCCGAATGATTGACTCCACATCCTATACTATGTCCTGTTTGATAAGTATAATACCAATATTTTCTCATTGTTTATTCCTCCTCAGTAGGTGTTAAATCTTCAATATATGCAAACATTTTGACCTGGTTTTCAAATCCTTTCAACTCTCGGATATCTTCAAACAAATTAAATAAACCATTAGTAAATTTGACTAAAACCGTCTTTTTTGTCTGTGCATTTGGAAGTTCTTTGTGCCAAACTTTTTCTATCCTCCACATCGCACCATCGACAAAAGCCTTATGTTTGTCCATTACAGTAGATAAATGTTTAAAGCCTAAAATGCTTCCAGAATAGTTACCTGCTGCTTCTTCAATATCTTCTTTTTTCATACCTCAATCTCATATTGTTTATTCTTAACTTCCGGCATCCAGTCAAATATCAACGACGGAACAAGAACACCATATCTTCCATCCTTGGAAAATGGCTGCCAACGAACATATTGACTATTACAGTTAAAGATGATAGGGATACCGTACTCACACAACACTTTCCCGTCAATACCCTTAAATAATCCAAGCCACTTTTGGCTAAATTCCTTAGATGCTTTCAGACGCTTGTTTAGTTTATAGTAAGTATTCAAATTTATTTTATAAGAACGCATTTTTTCGGGGCTGCTTCCTTCAGGAAAAGTCACCATATTATAAGACCATTGGCATGTAAACCACAACGCCCAGTAATACCCAATCCTTTTCGGCTCAACTCCCGAAAACTCCTTAATCATTTCAAACGCTTTCTGCCTTTCGCTCATCATCTGGTCGTAGAACTTCTTCATCACCTGTTCAAGCTCTGTTCCTGGCTTTGCATATATCTTCATAATTAATTTTGAATTAATGGAACATTTTTTTTTGTGACTCATATCTTTTCTCCTTCTATTTTCATTCGCAAATCAGGATTATCAAAGCGATTCCCTATTACAGCTACTTCGTATATGGTCGGACACAGACGCATATCCTCAAACAACGGATACATGTAATTGTCACCAAACAGAAAAGCACCGTTTTTGTACGTGACTTCGCAATCGTACTCCTTCCACAATTGTGCTTTAAAAATAGATAGATCCATTGTTATCAACTCTTTTCGTGTAAAAAGCGAACAATCAAAAAATCCGTTCATATAAGCCTTTACGTGCAGAAAGTCACCCGGATAAACCTCTTTCCCCTCCACTATCAGTCCCGAAAACAACCCCACCGTTTCAGGATCAACCCGGTAATTCAGGAAACATTTTGTTGCGGCAGTCAATATCCGGCACAGTCCGTTACCCTGAAGGAGACTCCCATATACAAAGTCACCTGTCAAAAGTTCCCCGTTCGGAAGCTGCATATCGACAACCTTACCTCTAAATTTCATCTCATTCATACTATGGCAAGCAATAATATAAATCAACATTCTTTAAAATATCAAGACAAAAAACATGATCCAGGAACTCAAACAGAAGGTACACCAGCAATCCTATTGCGATATACAACATCACATATTGTATCGTCTTCCAAACAAACATCCTCTTATTCATATTCAATTCTATTTCTGTACTTTTTGAAATTCAAAACTATTTTCGTCCACAATAAATCGTCAATAAATCTTATACTTTCGTTTTTTCTTTCAACTCGTAATAAGCCTCACTGTCCATGAAAAGTTTTGCCACAGCAACATGAATATTTTCATTTAACCGAAACAGGGACATATTAGGCAAATCTTCACAAAGTGTTATAGTATCAATTCCCAGGATACTCATCGCCTTTTGTAAGACTTCGACATAATATGCGTTTAAAAATCCACCATATACTTTTACAGGACAATATTGGGGATAGTCAAATTCGTCTGTCTCAATCTCTTTCTCTTTGTAGAGAAATCCATCACCTTCACAGATAGGACAATTTTCTTCAACTTCGTAAGGTATTCCTTTTAAATCGACATATTCATAAGTGACACGACCTGAACCATTGCATTCCTCACAAAGCTCCTCTTCTTCTTCCGTAACAATTACCCGTTCCTTAGTGATACTTTTCAAAAGTTTGCCTATCTCGTTGATTTCATAACAAATACTCAAAGATGGAATACTTGGGAAAGAAATTATCGGATTATATTTGTGTGGATATTCCTTGTTCAGAATTTCTTTTTTTATGCGAATCATAATAAAACAATCCGTTGCATAAACATATTCATCCAAAGCAAAAGGTTCCAATGTCCATTTCCGTATTTCACCTACTTTACCAACAAACAAACTCAGCAAAGCTGACTCATCAAAATTTCCTATCATAATTTAGCTCCTTTCAAACATATATATCGTCAGTCCCGATGCTTTCCTTCGCATCCTTAAATAACTTCTCAAACTGTTTCATTTATTCCAGGATTAATCTGTTATGTATTTGTTGTACATGCAAGATACAAACTTCTGCACTCCTTACACCCAAATCTTTCGCGATAGCAGCTTTCGCAGCTTGGTAAAGAGTCGTCATCTCCAGCCGCTCATAAACGGCTTCCTCCGTCCGACAGGGAAGCGTGTATTCCTCCCTGAACCGGACACCTTGCACCATAAACCACACGGAAAAATCACTTTTGTACAACATAATTTTCAGGTTTTTCGGTTGTTCCAAGCAGATGCTCGTTCCCTTCATAAGGGATGCATTGTTCGTATATACTACCTGCGCAGATATACAATCCATCTTCATTTTTGTGGCTGAACAGGGCACAACGCCATTCGCTGTCTTCATTATTATCTCTAACAAGTACCTTGTCAAACGGCTTTAATTTTCCAACCAAATTAGGATCTCTGTTTGTTTTCGCCAAAACCAAAGCTGCTTCCGCACATCCATAATTTTTGCTTTCTCTCAAAAAACTACGAACAATTTCAACTTCTTTTTCAGTAGCTTTTCTAAGCTCCTTATATTTCCTTATCACGAATGAAGAATTAAACAGAAATGTATTAGGGGTATAAGAATCTAAACAAAAATAAAAAAAAATAAACGATCCATTTATTAATTTGAAAACCATATACTCTTTCCCTTCAAAATCTGCGCATAATCCTACAATAACATCACCGTCCTTAAATGTCACATATTCAGGAACCTCAAGCATTAAAAAATTCATTGTTTTGTTTTCACCTGCAATATGACCGGTTGTATCATAAAATTCGTGATATTCTTTCCCTTCAATGTTAATCAAAGCTACAATCGGCATATCATTCTTGCGGTCGAAACATATGATCCTGACGCTATTATGCGCTTCTGTCAAAATCCTCCCTTCTACCTCTCCGCTCGTAATCTTCTTCGCCAGATCCAGGTCAAACGGAATTTCTACCATCTTCTGCTCCATGTTTATTCCTCCACATTTTTAGTTGTTCCTACCCAATCTTCATGTCCCTTGTACGGTATGCACTGAGTGTAACTTCTGCCCGTACAAACATAAAGTCCTTTGTCTTTATTGTCAAAATGACTAAAAATATCGTAACGCCAATACCCGCTTCCGTCCATGCCCAATACGGGATCGCCCGTTTTGAACAAATAACCTTTCTGCATAATGTCCGCATGATTGACAAGGTAAACGTCGGTCTTCATCATCTCGTACAAAATTTCTTTTGCTTCCGACCTATTGCTTTTCTGAAGAACTTCGACTACATTCACCTTTTCATCTTGACTTGCAGGACGACCCGCTCCTTCCTTCCAAAACTTGAATATTGGAGCAGATAAAACTTCCCCGATAAGAATTTCTGTACCGACAACTATTGCCCGAAGCTCTCCACCTATATAGACCGACTGGAATGCACCGTCCTCACTTGAATAGGTTTCAATTCGACTTGAAGCTGCATCTTCCTCCACCTCGATATATAATTCAGTCAAATTCACGCAGTCTTTATTTTCCGTAAGGAAATAAGGGACAAAAACACCGTTTACACTATACCCAACGCAATCATGGTTCTTGTTTACAAAAACATGCTTTACTTCTGCCCCGTTGGCTGTCACAATACGCCAATCAATTTCTTGTTTTTTCAACTTATCTGCCAGCTCCATATTAAACGGAACTTTAATTTTTGTCTTTTTCATATCATTAAGCAACATTCGTCTTTTTCAATAAATTATTGCATATTGCCTCACAAAGCACCCGTGCCATGTTCACCTCAACCGCATTACCGATAAACTTTTTCTGATCTGACTGCGGTCCAATCAACACATAGTCTTCCGGGAAACCCATAATCTTTTTTAGTTCAGCAATCCTAAGCATCCGCATCTTGATGTAGATAATCCCATAGAGAGCCATGAACTCCTTAATCTTGATGGTCATCGGGCTGTCCCCAGGAGCAACCTGTATCCCGATACCTCCCTCAGCAGCTACGAGATAAGGCGGCATCTTGTCCATCCGTGCAATCAGCGTAAAACACGGATTGTTCACCGAACCGCCTGCACTGGCAAACTGTGGGTTCATCAGATAGAACCATTTGCGATTGGCCGTGATGGTCTGTGAAGGCTGGTCGATGCTGCTTCCTACATTGGAGAAAGCGGTGTTCATTATCCACGGCATACGGAAAGGAACCTGTTTCATAAGAACTGGAGTTACGAGGTTCTGCTTGGGCACCGTCATTATGGCCGGGCATGGGGTTTCAACGCTTCCCAATTGGCCTCCTCCGGAATAGTAATTCATAAAGAACGGCATTACTAAGGATAAACGGTCTTTGGTTGTGACCGTCGGCGCAGGTTGTTGTACCGAATGATTATGCCCGTTTCCGTAATAGGCCGATACGAAAGCATGATGGTCTTTACAGGTGATTGTTCCGGCTGGACCTTCCACCGAGATGTTCTTGCAATCGGGTTGGCCGCTGAATTGCTTTGAAAGAAAGTTTACCTTGGCCAATGCCAACCGTCCTTGTGTCGCTACAACCGGACAAGGTTCGTCAACGCTCGGAGCCTGGTATTTTCCCGTCCGGCTCATTGAGTTGTACTTCACGATGAAAGCTTCCTTTCCTCCGGCTACGAACTTAATCAGTCCGGCATAGATACGTTCA
>CASFRN010000031.1 GCA_949296855.1 uncultured Bacteroides sp.
GTTTGACTGCAGGAGCTTTGTTCGTAGCAATAGCTGTTTTTAATCTATGCCATTTCAAAAACAAAAGTGATACGGAGTTATCAGAACTTGCATTGGCTAATATAGAGGCGTTGGCATCTGATGAATCTTATGGCGGCATTACAGGAGAATGCTTCAAATCCTATGTTGTTGTAACAGAATGTTGTGTAACCTGTGTTTGCGGAACGGTATGGTATCCTACACCGCTAGTATTCAAGGCTTCTGCGATAAATGTAAAAGGGAGATGTAACGTTTGTGGTTTCACTTTTCTTTAATTAATTAATGGAAACGAAAAGATACAAGTCTTCTCTATTTTCGCTTATCGCGTTTGTCGGATTCATTTCCTGCGGTCAGCCTTCCGTTGTGTATGAACCTCCCCTGTTTCCCGAACGCCGGCAAGCTGCCGTGGAGGTGCTGAATGATACGTATCTCTTCCGCTATGCCAATCAGCCTGCCTTCTACGATTCCCTGTTGATCGTGGCAGATATGAGCGAAGAAGCGGGTATCTGCCTCTTTAACCGATATGACGGGCGGTTGGTCAAAGCGTTCGGACGGAAAGGAAACGGGCCGGGAGAGTTGGTAACTCCCGTAGGTTATTCTGTGGATGCAGGCAAGGGCTATTTGTATGTCAACGACTATGGCAGGAAGTCCATTTACCAATATGATTTGAACCGGTGGGAGAATGGGCTTCCGGTAGGAAAAGAAATCAAGTTGACGGGAGAAATAGGAGGCAGGGATCGCATCTTGCACGTGAAAGACTCGCTGTTTATTGCCAAGGGCTGGACGAATCGGTTGTTGCTGGGCACGCCGGATAGCCTTTTACAGAAGACTACGCCGCGGAATCCCGATTCGCGCATTTTCGATTCGGATAAGGACTGGTATGCTTTCATGTCCCAGTCGTGCGAAGCAGTCAGCCCTTCAGGCGACCTTTATGTGGCGGCCACCTTGTTGGGTGGGATCTTGGAAATCACCCCCATCCAAGGGAATGCACTCAAAGCACCTATTTACCGCTATTTCTACGAGCCGGTTTTCAAGCGGGAGCAAACCCTTTTCCAACCGACTGCAGAGACCATCCTTGGCTTTTGCCACTTGAGCGTTACCGACCGGCATATCTATGCCACCGCCCATGGCAAGAAAAACCCCACTTCCATGCCGACAGACATTTGGCAATTCGATCGGAGCGGGAAACCTCTTGCCGTCTATGCCTGCGGCATTCCCATCGAGAATTTCACGGTGGATGAGGAGGCGGGGCAAATTTATGCCGTTGCCTACAACGAGGCCGACGAGCAGATGATGGTGCGCATCACGATGGAGCCGTGAACCGAGCTTGAATATGAAGATATACTTACTTTGCTCACGCAGTATATCTTAGATGGCAGTTGAAGTATATCTGAAACGGCGCATGCAGTATATCTTCTTTGGAAGGGGGCGTGTCAAAACAAAAAGGAAACAGACTATTTATTATTTCTTAGACGCGGATCATGCGGATTTAGCGGATTTCATCCATTAATAATCTGCATCATCCGCTAAATCCGCGTCTAAAAGATTATCCTTTCCTTTTTCGACACACCCTCTTGCACTTGAAAATGGTTGCATCCTGCTTAAACACCTGCAATTTTCGGGCTTCACCAATTCCCATCCGTCAGGAAATCGACAATGTGCCGGTGTCTTACCCCTTCGATATTGTCCTGCCAAACATCATCCATGCTCACAACAAATTTGGGATAATGGTCGCTGATGGCAAGCAAAGGGGCAAACTCACGCTCAACCGCCGCGTCTGATTCCATCCGATAAGTTACCTGAACATAAATCTTTTCATCCCTGCGGATGCCTACGAAATCGATTTCACGGCTATCCTGCTTGCCGATGAACGTGTCATATCCGCGACGCTTCATTTCCCAATAGACAATGTTCTCCAACGCGCCCGAAATCATCCGGTCTTTGTAACCCATCACGGCGTAAACCAGCGACAAGTCGCTGACGAAATATTTCTCGTTGGTCTGCAACTGTTCTTTCCCCTTGATGTCGTAACGGGGCACACGCTGGATGATGAATGCGCCCTGCAAGGCATCCAGATAATTATAAACGGTGTTGATGTCCACCCGCCGTTGCTGGCTCTTGAAGTAGTCGGCGATATTCTTTGCGTTAAGCCGGTTGCCGATATTATCGAACACGAAGCGTACTACCCGTTCCAGCAGTTCCACGTTGCGGATGCCATGCCGCTGTACTGTGTCGCGCAGAATGACGGAAGAATAGATGTCATACACCAGCTTATAAATGGATTCGAAGCTGTAATCACCCGTATGGACTGCCGGGAAACCACCCATGCGAAGGTATTTCTGAAACTCTTCCCTCAATGCTTCTTTGTTATCTGGATTTATACCATGAAACAAAAGATATTCATTGAAAGACAACGGCATGATATGGAAACTGACATACCTGCCTGCCAGATAGGTGGACAACTCGGAGGAAAGCAGCCGGGAGTTAGAGCCGGTTACATAAACATCTACATCCCAATCCACCATGAAAGAATTGACGGCCTTTTCCCAATCCTTCACCTCTTGTATTTCATCCAACAAGATATATACTTTCCCATCGGTCTTTTCCACTTTATCCTTGATATACAGGTACAAGGCTTTCGCATCGGCAATATCCATCCATTCAAAA
>CASFRN010000032.1 GCA_949296855.1 uncultured Bacteroides sp.
TATCGTTGTGATTTGCTTTCAAATTAGTATCTTTGAACCATTGAAAACAGCTAAATCCATGTTTTAGCCCTTGTTTGCTTTGTTGTGATTTGCTTTCAAATTAGTATCTTTGAACCATTGAAAACAGCCTAGATTTATTTTACCAAGATGGAGAAAAAGTTGTGATTTGCTTTCAAATTAGTATCTTTGAACCATTGAAAACAGCAAATCCATGTTTTAGCCCTTGTTTGCCCTTGTTGTGATTTGCTTTCAAATTAGTATCTTTGAACCATTGAAAACAGCACAATATTTATTAGTCTCTGAACATCAATGATATACAAAGAATTTTAGAAAAAGAAAAAAGTCTGTTTTCAACCATAAATCCCGCCTGCAAAGACGGGATTTATGATTTTAGAAGAGTTCCAATTGCTGACCGGGGGTCTTTACGCCTTGTGGCTTTTTCCCATAGAATAGCTCGATTTGGCCGAATTGCTTGTCCGTTATGCACATGATTCCTACCTGTCCGAACTCAGGAAGAAAAGATTTAACTCTTTTTATATGTACCGCCGCATTCTCGCTGCTGGCACAGTGGCGGACGTAGATGGAGAACTGAAACATCGTAAATCCGTCACGCTGTAAGTTTTTCCGGAAATCGGCATAAGCTTTCTTGTCTTTTTTCGTTTCCGTAGGCAAATCGAAAAGAACCAGCACCCACATAACCCGATATTCGCTGAAACGGTCCATCAGAACTCCGGATAAACGATTCGGCGGAGTTCGCCCGAAAAACATTTATACAAAGAAGCCGTAGTCTGCCCTACGGCAACCATCAAGGGACTCCGCTTTTTATTTATCCGTACTTCGATTGTCGGGATGGAAAGCAAAGCGGCTTTTATATCTTTCGTGAGCGATACGTTTTCGCCGTATTGGTTATACAGGTCGAAAACCAGTTTGTCGATGTATGGGCGATAAGGTTCCATAATGTCATCTGCCAAGCAATAGGCGTTGTATCGGTTGTGGTGATGGATGCCCAATGTAGGCAGCAAACCACTGGTGACTAAGCCGCGCGCCACTACGGCACGGAGAATAGCATAGCCGTAATTCAGCAGATTGTTCGGCGGTACGCCTTCACGGTCTCGGGTGAATCCGTTTATGTCTGCAAAGAGTGTCTTCCAATAATAAGCTGCCGCACGTGCTTCCAGATTGTCGGGGTCTCCGCTGCGGACATCGTTTGCCCAAATACGCATACATTTCGATTCTTCTTTCGTGCAAATGGATAATACCGCCGCTTGATTATTGATTTTTATTTGAATGGTTTGTTGCCACAGTTGCTTTTTTAGTGGCAAAGAAGCGGCAAGCTGTTCCCGAAAGCGTTCGTTTTGTGTGGTGTTGCCGTAAAGCGGAAGCATCAGTCCGACCGGCATGCTTTTGCTGTCGCAGGTGATAAGGGCGCAGTTGTTTTCTAACAAGGCTTCCATTGCACCGGAAGTAATCGTGATTTGTTTATTGTCCAGCACCACGACTCCCAAATCTTCTATTGGTTTGGTTACTTCCGAACGGCGTTTCATCGCTTCCGGAAGCGAATCGTTGTTTTCCACTTCCGGAAGCTTGATAACCAACTGGGCATTGCGCAAAGACAGGTATGCGGGATTGCCGAAGTAAAGTGTTTTCTTTATCATAGCTTCTTGATTATGTTTCCTAATCGGTCTACCTGAATGGGGATGCAGATTTCTTTAATCATTTCACCTGTTATGGCTCTTTGATTTTTTGCTTGTGGACTACCTAATCCGTATTCATTTTGAATCAAATTTTCTCCTTGACAAAAACTTTTCGCAATTTCTTTAGGCAATGAAAAAAGGATATTTGCTGAAGATTGAGGTACAAAATTAGCCGTAGAATCACTTGTGTCTACAAGTTTATAAATCCTTATAGGATTCAAGAAAGAAGATATTTTTCCATTCGCAATTTCTTCTTTTGTCGGTACATACACTAAATTATTCGGCGAAAGCACGAATTTGGGTAGGTTGCCGTTTTCGTCTTCGGGAGCGGAAGATAATCCTCGTTTCTGACGGTCGATAACCACATTCAGCGGAATCGTGGCATAACTACGCTTCTTGATTATTTCGCCTGTGTTTTTGTCTTCCTGTTCTGTTTCATAGATAGCGAAGAACAGGTTGGTTCCTTTCGCTGCTTCCACATATTTGGCGGATTTATTGCCAGTTTGCCCTACGGCAAACTTGTCGGCTTTTTCGTACACACGAACCTTATAAATAGGTTGATGCCTTTTCCCGTCATTCAATTCGATGATGTTCTTATTCATCGCTTCAATGCCTTCGGGCGAGAATGCAGATTCTGCGTTATTCCCATTCGCTTCTAAATGGCGAAGCAGGATTTTTTGTATGCCTGTATCGGTCACACTTTCCGTTATCTTCTTCTTGTCGAAGCTTGTATCAAGCGGTTTACGCACGGCAAAGAAACGGTCTTTCGTTTCTTTAGAAAAGAAATAAACCTTGATTTTCTTCAAATCAACATCCTGCCAAATATCTTTGTTGTCTTCAAAGTATTTCTTTATCTGCTTTTCATTCAGGTTTTGCGCCAACAGTTCTTTCAGCTTTTTCTTTAAGTCTTTCTCTACGATGGCTTTCGGATTCTTCAACGCTTCTTTCAGCGTTACGGTCTTTATGCCTCGAAGGTTCACTTCTCCATGCACGGTTTCTTTATGCATCGGTTTACGGATGGCCCAACTGTCCCCTTTCGTTTGGGGAATCATGGTTTTCTTGCCGTTTTCGTAATGCTGGTAATGATTGGTTGTTTTATTGATGACACGCAGGTTTTGCTTGAAGCTGACGATAATGTCTTGCAATGCCCTATAAACGTCTTGGGTAAAAGTGTCCCACGGCTTTTTGATGAACCAGCGGTAATTCCCTTTATCGTCTGTTTTCTGTTTGTCGCATAATAAGCGTTGCAAATCGTAACGGGAAATTTGGGCATTTTTGCTTGCCGATTCATTATTAAGGTAGTTCACTATATTGCGGTTGGCACAAGCGATGACGATTGCGTCCATCGCGTGATGACGATGGTCGATACGTTTCTTGTTGAATCCTTTTTGCAGTTCCAAGGGCATTGCGGGGATTACATTTCCGCTTGTGTTGACCGAAGTGAAACGGTTGCTTCCTGTCAATTCATTCAAGCGCAAGAAACGTGGGAGAATGATTTTGTTCCATACGTCATTAATGCCCCAATCTTTTTTCAGACGGTCGGTGACACTTCCTGTGCAGACAACCACGTTTTTCGACATTTCTTCCTGCTCGCCTTCTTCACGAACGATATTAGACAATAAGGATTTGACCAGTTTGCTAATGCAACGGCTGTCGTTCAGTTGGCGGGCGATGAATTGTTCAGGGATATCCTCCATCAGCAGTTTCTTCTTTTTGGCAGGATTGCGAGAGTAGTTGTCTTTTACAAATTGCTCGTAGGATTCTATGGAGAAGATTTCCACACACTTGCCTCCCGTCAACAGCACTTTCTCGCCGTGATGCTTGTTGACGAATTCATATCCTAACATATTGCTCTTCAATTTGTTGACTTCCGCTTCGCAGATAACTTTGTTGCTGAACGAGTCATCAAAATAACGTGCCTGCGGGATGATGTGCTCGATTTCGTAAGCAGGTGTGAACAGTTTGCCCAAAGGAATCATTTCCCCTGTATAGGGCGACCGGTACTTCTGCTCTAACCAAAGTTTGTAGCGCAACACTTCGGAGGTGGTAGGGCGTTTCTTTACGTCGCTTTCATTGAATTTCTTTATAATTGCCGCTATTTCGTCAGGCATTTCATCCACGCTGTTCCATACCCCTTCTTCATAAATCCGCAACAAATCCTGTTGACCGGGTGAATAAGGGCGTACGTTCTCTATCTCAAATTCAGGATTCATAAATTCGGTGAGCAAAGCCTTGATGCGGAGATTCGCGTTTTCATTCTCCTGTATCTGTTGTGTCATTTTCTTCCGTTGCTCGCTGGGATTCTTCATTTCCCGTCCCAGTTCCACATGGATTTCATCAATATGTTCCACCTGTTTCCATATATCACGAACAGTGCGCAAGGTCTCCAATATAATCTGTTCAACAATTGGGTTGTGCAACGAATGTTGCTTAAACTTTTTCAAGTAATCGTCTATGTCGGAAGGATTTTCCCATTTCCGTACATCCTTTGCCTCGGAATGACGGTCGTAAACCACATAACATGCCAGCCAAAGGGGAAGTCCTTTGAATGAAGAAACCCTATCCAAATGAATCGCTTTTTCCCTTACCCGGTTTCGGATAGCTTCATCATATTCTCCCGATATGATTTTATCAATTCGGCCATGGGTCTGTTCGTCTATCTCATTTTCATTCCAATATTTCCCCATCCGCATCAAGGGCAGCAGCTTCTTGATGGCTTTTGCTGAATAAGAACCATAGTCTTTGTCAAAAGGTGGAGTTTTTAGAAAAACGTCTACAAATTTTTCACCAAGCTTTTGCTTTTCTGCAAACGAAGTCAACGCTTTCCGAAGTTCTTCTTTGTCGGAAATGGAATACAGGATGTGCCACAAGGCTTCTTCCTTTTCCCGTGTCAGGAAGTCAGCGGTTATTCCCGCTTTTTCCAAATGGCCGAGGATGAGTGCACGGGTTTCATTACCTGGATAAGGCTTGTCTTCTACATAATTCCAACGATATTTACCTGTGTCGTTCTTTTTTAATCCGAGCAAAGGGCATTTCAGGAAAGAATCCTGCTTGACGCTTTTTTGCCGGTTAAGCCAGTCAAACAAAGCTGTATAATCTTCTTCGTCTTTCAAAAACTCGGAAGTTACGTCCACGTCCAGACACAATTTCCCGTATACAGTTTTTTCTTTTTGGTAAATCCTCAGATTGGAAAGGAATTGCCACAGGCGGAACTCTTGGAATAAAGGATGTGACTTGGCAATGCACTTTATTCCGAAATGCCGGACTTCACCCGTATCCTTATCGGTGTGAATGTGTTCTTCGTAAGGGCAATCGGCGATTAAAGACTTCTTGCTTTTCAACGGGCGTTGATAAAACAGAATGTCATCAACAAAAAGGTAAACCAAATCGCGGGTGTTTATCAGATTGCGGTGCGCGTCATTCTGCGGATACAATTCTTCCAAACAAGCTTCGTATAAAGCCCGGTCTTGAAGTTCGGGATGAAACTTTTTTTGTTTCTCTAAAATCTGGTGTAATTCTTCTTTATAATATTTGCGCTCGATTGTGCGTACCAGCTTTCCCCGAATCTTTTGTTTAGGCATTTGCAACAGAGTATCATAAATATAAGTACCGACGGTTTTCCCTGAAGCGTCCAAATCATTTTGAGTCTTTGCTTTTATCAGTTCCCATTGTTCTTCCCATTCCTGCTCGGTAGGAATCTTAAAACGGCAGCTTAGTTCTCCATTCTCGTCATATTTGTCGTTTCCGTCTTTATCAAGGTCTACAGTCGCGATAATGTCTTTTTTTTGACCAGCCCAATCGGGAATCTCTTTCTTGAAAATTTTCCCTTTTGTTCCGTTTTCCAATACGACGGAAAGCACTTTCATGCCTTTATATGTCTGCTTCGTATCTATGATGTCGGTTACTGTTTGGCGGTCGAAATATTGGCGGGTCTTGGAAGGGCGTTCTTGTTCTTCTTCTCCTCTTAATTGATAATATCCGCGCTTTTGGTTGAAGTTGAGTAATATCCAAGCTAATTCCTCTTTGCTTATCTTTTGCGTCAGGGCTTTTTTGCGTAAATAGTAGATAGTCCAATCATAGGGGATTTTTTGTCCTTTTGATAATAGTTCGGGTTGGTTCCGGTAAAAATCAGCCAACATTTCATCAAATGATTCCTGAAAGATGAACGTCCAATGTCCTTGCTCGTCTTTATACCAAGGCAACTTGGGTTCGGTTGCGGCAATGAACTTGCCGTAACGGTCTAATTGCTTGGAGTAATGTAATGGTAAAAAGTTGAGTAATGCCAATACCCGGTGTAGTCTTTCACGGCGCAATTTGCCTCGTTCGTATAAACGGCGCATACCTCTATATTGGGTACGGTCGGATGTTTGCGACTTTGAATTGCCTTTATCGAAATCACCCAATACAGCCGCATCCATCGGAATGATTCTCACGCCATCACAATTAATGCCGTCTAATTGTTCTTTATCTCCTTCGTTTCTCGAAGCGTTAATCACTGCCCAACCGATACTGTTGGTCCCTAAATCTAACCCTAAAATGTGTTTTGGTTTCATAGCTTTTTATTTTTCTCCAAAGCTATGAATTTTCTGCGACAAAATTTGTCTTTTCGAACTTTTTCCTTACCTTTGCCCTTACTAATTTGAAGCAAATCACAATAAGGATTATTCCGTTGTGAAAACATTAGGTTCCCTCGTCCTTTAACGGGGGATTTTTTTGCATAGTTTCCAAGTATGTATAGGCTTTGATGTATCTGTTCAACCTTTCCAAGTCTTTCTCGGTAACTTGTTCTAAGCGAGATATATCCATGTTGTCTTCCAAGTCATGCAATTTCACGCTCCTGCCCAACGGGTTCAGGCTGCTTCGCCTGACAAAGTCTTCGTAACTTTCGCCTTCCTTGCGTGAAATGGAAAGAATGGCATCTACAATGTGGCGTGGAAACCCTTCCGAGAGTAAATCTTCAGCGGTGATGTCCGTATCTTCTATCGTGTCGTGCAGCAATGCCACTATCTTTTCTTCATCGGTAAAACATCGGCAGCAGACGCGCACAGGATGGAAGATATACGGTTTCCCGCTTTTGTCCACTTGTCCGGCATGGGCATTGACGGCTATCCGCAAAGCCTTTTCCAATAATTCGTTATTTGTATTCATACGGGGGTTGCTGTATATTCAAAAGAGGGACACCTCAATTTAAACAGGTTCTAAGATGTTCTTTCCTTTTCAAACTAGGCGTATAAAACAAGAATCCCCATAGCTCATGGAGTTACAGGGATTTCTATATGATAAAGTAAGCAATGATTATTTGTTCAGAGCCAAAGCCACGTTAACGGCGCAAGCTACTGTACATCCTACCATCGGGTTGTTGCCGATACCCAGGAAGCCCATCATTTCTACGTGTGCAGGAACTGAAGAAGAACCTGCGAACTGAGCGTCTGAGTGCATACGGCCCAATGTATCGGTCATACCGTAAGAAGCAGGACCTGCAGCCATGTTATCCGGGTGCAAAGTACGTCCTGTACCGCCACCTGATGCTACTGAGAAGTAAGGCTTGCCGGCAAGTACACGTTCTTTCTTATAAGTACCTGCTACCGGGTGTTGGAAACGGGTCGGGTTAGTAGAGTTACCTGTGATGGATACGTCTACGTTTTCATGCCACATAATAGCCACACCTTCACGCACGTCATCAGCACCGTAGCATTTTACTTTTGCACGCGGACCGTCTGAATACGGAGTTTCGTTTACGATGTTCAATTCACCGGTGAAGTAATCGAACTTCGTCTGAACGTATGTAAATCCGTTGATACGAGAGATAATCATAGCGGCGTCTTTACCCAAACCGTTCAGGATGCAACGCAACGGGTTGGTACGAACCTTGTTTGCCATTTCTGCAATCTTGATAGCACCTTCAGCTGCGGCGAATGATTCGTGGCCTGCCAAGAATGCGAAGCACTGGGTTTCTTCGCGGAGCAGACGGGCTGCCAAGTTTCCGTGGCCGATACCTACCTTACGGTCGTCAGCTACAGAACCCGGAATACAGAATGCCTGCAAACCGATACCGATAGCTTCGGCAGCGTCAGCAGCGTTCTTGCAGCCTTTTTTCAGTGCGATAGCGCAACCTACTACGTAAGCCCACTTAGCGTTTTCGAAGCAGATACCCTGAGTTTCCTGACAAGTCAGATACGGGTCGAGTCCTGCTTCTTCACAGATCTTGTTAGCTTCTTCAATGTCTTTGATGCCGTTTTCGTTCAATGCAGCCAGAATCTGCTTCATACGACGGTCTTGACTTTCAAACTGTACTGGTCTAATCATAATCTGTGTCCTCCTATTATTCTTTACGTGGGTCAATATATTTAACTGCGCCTTGTTCGGGTTTGAAGCGTCCGTAAGTGCCTGTAACGGCTTTCAATGCTTCGTTTGCGTCAACACCCTTCTTCACTTGTTCCATGAACTTGCCCATGTGAACATATTCATAACCGATTACCTGGTTGTCCTTATCCAAAGCCATACGAGTGATGTAACCTTCGGTCAGTTCGAGGTAACGGGTACCTTTTGCTATTGTTCCGTACAATGTACCTACCTGGCTGCGGAGACCTTTACCCAAGTCTTCCAAGCCTGCGCCGATCATCAAGCCGCCTTCAGAGAAAGCTGACTGTGTACGGCCGTAAACGATTTGCAGGAACAATTCACGCATGGCGGTATTGATAGCGTCGCAAACCAAGTCGGTGTTCAATGCTTCCAGAATGGTCTTGCCTGGCAGGATTTCTGATGCCATAGCAGCAGAGTGGGTCATACCCGAGCAACCGATGGTTTCTACCAAACATTCTTCGATAACGCCTTCCTTCACGTTCAGCGTCAGTTTGCAAGTGCCCTGCTGGGGAGCGCACCATCCCACACCGTGGGTCAAACCAGAAATGTCTTTGATTTCTTTTGCCTGAATCCATTTCCCTTCTTCAGGAATAGGAGCCGGACCGTGGTTAGGTCCTTTTGCGACACAACACATGTGTTCAACTTCGTGTGAATAAGTCATATTCGTTACGTTTTATTGAGTAATAAAAAATAAGTAGTTCTTAGTCGGGTCTCAGAGGCAGCCCCTCTTGATTCCGCACGCAAAGTTAGTTGTTTTATTGATTTGTGCAACGGGACGGAGCGAACTTTTTGTCGCTTTTTAATGATATTTTTTATGAGGCTTGCTGTTTTGTAATGTCAACTTGGCAAAATCTTTTTCGTATGTAGCCGAAAAGCCTTATCTTTGCGGCGTGATTCTTATATTTATATGTAAATCGAACGTAGAGACGCAAAGACGTGGAGGTTTATTTTTAGGGAAGGCGAAGAGCAGGAGGGTGTTTCTATTGTAAATGAAAAAAACTTTGCGCGTTTGCGTCTCTGCGTTTAAATGAATGATCAATGGAAGAAGAAAAGAAGATTACGGTAAGCGAGGAGGCGTTGCGCCGGGCGGCGGGCGAAGGCATGGACGAGTTTCTGCAAGTATTTACCGACCGTTACTTGGAAGTGACAGGCGGGCAGGTCAATGCCGATACGATGCCTTTGCTCAACGGAATGCAGCACACGCTCTTGGGATACCGCCTGTTTTGCGAAGAAGTGGACGAGGGAGGTTTCGTGCAGTTGATTCAGAACGGATACGGCCCTTACATTTTCCTCAACCCTTTTGCGAAGGCGATGCGCCTGATGGGGGCGAAGGAGTTCTCGAAGCTGGTGTATGCGGCGCGGAAGATTTACGAGGAAAACCGCGAGGACTTGGAGCGTGAGTGCAGCGAAGAGGAGTTCATGGCGAAGTATGAGCGTTACGAGGAGTTCGACGACCTGGAGGAGCGGTTCATGGAAATGGAAGAAGAAGTGACCGGACAAGTGGCGCGCTACGTAGACGAACACTTGGAAGAGTTTGCCGAGGTGGTGAAGGCCGGCGGAGCGGATTGCTGATGGAAATTCATACGGGTGCATCGGCTCATGCACCCGCATGAATCGGCTTACGCATCTAAGTGCGTTGGCAGATGCAGCTATATGCGCGGGCGGATACGGTCGGGTGGCATTATTTCTGAAATATGTGTTAAAATCTGTAATGCCGTGCAGTGTTTTCAGCATCTTTGCATTTTACTTAAAAAGTTTATCTAATTAATTGAAAAATCAAATAAAAACGAAGACATGAAAAAGTTTAAATTGAGCGTATGGGTAATGGCATTGGTTTCGATGCTCGGGTTTACATCTTGTTTGGATAGCGCAGATCCGGGACCGACGTCGTTTGGCATGTATGCGAAAGTGAGCAGCGGAATGTATGGCATCACATTTATAGATGCGGCAGGGACGACACTTATTCCCACGCAAATGGTGACATCTACACCCACTTCTTCCATGGCATTGATTTATGGTACCATTGCGGAAGATGAAGTGATGAATACGGAAACGAATTCGATAGAAGTGACTTTGGTGCAAGACCCTATTTATTTGCGGGAAATGACTTCCCAACTGACCACGGCACCTGCCGAAGACAAAACGGTTGGCTTGTATGATATGCGATGCTCGGTGTGGGGGGAATATGAATACTTTGTTATCGAATCGTTGTATTATTTGAAGAAAGGTACGACGCAAGAGAGTTCGACCACGGCACGCAATGAATTCCGTCTCAACGTGTATTATGACAGCAATGAAACCGGTGCGGCAAGCGGAACGTTGAAGTTGCACCTTCGTTGTGAACCCGTTGGCATAGACATGAGTTCCGAAGAATGGGGAAAGGAGTATAACGTGGGTTATTCTGAAGCTATATACGTGAGAGCCGATCAGGTTATCGCCCAATATAGAGCGAAAAACGGAGGCGAGTATCCCAAGCGTATTGAAGTAGAATACGAAAAATCTTCTTTGGCATACGCTACTTCCGACTCTAAAATGAAATTGTCGCAATCGTATATTATAGAAAACGATTATTTGTCTAATATGTCAGAAGAATAAATCGTTTATCCGATTCTAAGTGCGAAAGTGAAGAAAGCCGGGCAAGCTTTTTGTCCGGCTTTTATTTTGAAATGTGCAAGGTTTTCTGCATCTTTGCACTCAGGTAATCATCTTGTAAAGGAAAAGAACTAATGAAAAGAATGAAATGCGGTGTGCTTTGGGCGGCATTGGTTTCGGTGCTGAGCCTTACTTCCTGCTTGGACGGGGATAACACCAATATCCAGAACTATAATGAAATCATGAAAGTAGATAAGCTGACGGGATTGTATGTCAGCCAAATGGGGTATAAGATTAATCCGCTGAACGCGGGCGACCTGCAGGGGGTGCCTGTTGAGTCGGGCTATATCCAGCTGCACTACACGTACGATTATACGCAAGATATGTCGGACGGGGAAGTGGACGCTACCATCTATGGCTATTCTACGATAAGCGAAGGCTTGTGGATGCCTCAGGCTCCTACGGAAGCCGATGCCGACGCTCCGGTGTCGGCGGTGGAGGTGACATCGAGCGATGCGACTTATTTCTTCTATAAGCTGGACGACATGTTCCTTCCGATAGAATTCTTCGTGCGCAAAGGCGTGGATACGAACGACCTTGACGACCGGGAAGAAGAGATGTCGAAGCATCAGTTCACCTTATATTATAATGCCGACGAAGACTTTACGGAGAAGGGCATGACGCTGTATTTGCGCCACAAGTTGCTGGAGGTGGAAGAAGACGACGAGTTTACCGTGCTTTCGGGAGGCTGGTGGCATTTTAACATCATCGACGCGATGGCGCGCTATCAGGAGCGGTATAGCAAGCGTCCCGATAAGATCACGATTTCGTTTGAGCGGAACACGAAAGACATAAGCTACGGTGAAGACGTGCTGACGGAAGGCAAGGTGGATATAGATTACGAGAAAGTGAAAGACTTGAACGAAGCCTTGTCAGGAAGTAAGAGTGCAGTCCGCCTGCTTGCCCGATGATTCGGATTTCGGGGATTATTTCGTATAAAAAGACAAAAATAAGGCCGGGTATTTCTTGCTCGGCTTTATTTATTCCGCTTTTTTTGTACATTTGCAGTTCAAGAAAGAGAGAAGCGACTATGTATAAAGGATTATTTCATCAGATAGTGTCCCTGTTGTCCGCACCGGGCGAGGCTTGGGACGAGATAGCGGAGCGTGGAGGCGCGCACGACATTCAGTCGAAGTTTGTTTATCCGCTGATTGGATTGTGCGGCTTGTCTGAGTTTATCGGCGTGTTCATCGGGAAAGACATTTCGCCGGAGATGTTCCAGGTAGCGTTGACCCGTTGCTGCGCCGTGGCGGTGGCGTTGTTCGGCGGTTTTTTTCTTTCGGTCTATCTGCTGAATAAGTTGAGCATGAATTGGTTGAAGACGGGTGATTCGAACCGGCGTATGCAGGTGTTCGTGGGCTATTCGATGGTGGTCACGTTCGTGCTCGGCATCATCAGCGGGCTGTTTTCCATCGCTTTGCTTCATTGGATTCTGCAGATATATACCCTTGTGGTGGTATTCGAAGGCGTACGCCGTTGGCTGAATGTGGCCGAACGTTTGCAGATGCTGTTTACCATTGTGGCTACCCTCATTATTCTGGTTTGTCCGGCACTTATCGAATTCTTGTTTAACCGATTATCCGTAATTTTGAATTGAAGATGAAAACAAACGCAAGCAACATAAACATCAAGAACAAGCGCGCCTCGTTCGATTATGAGTTTATCGACACCTATACGGCGGGCATTGTGCTGACGGGCACGGAAATCAAGTCCATCCGTCAGGGTAAGGCGAGCCTGGTAGATACGTTCTGTTATTTTTCGCGCGGCGAGCTATGGGTGAAAAACATGCATATTGCCGAATACTTTTATGGCTCGTATAATAACCATGCCGCAAGGCGCGACCGCAAGCTTTTGCTCACGAAGAAAGAGCTTCGCAAACTGGAGCGCACTTCCGCCGAGCCGGGTTTCACCATCGTGCCTACCCGTATGTATATCAACGAGAAAGGGCTGGCAAAGGTGGTTATTGCCTTGGCAAAAGGAAAGAAGCAATACGACAAGCGCCAAAGCCTGAAAGAGAAAGAAGACAAGCGGATGATGGACCGGATGTTTAAACGATGAATGTAGAAATGATTTTGAACACAGAGATACGGAGGCACAGAGTTTTATAATTGGAGCTTTTATTAAGAAAAAACTCTGTGGCTTCGTGCCTCTGTGGTCAATCTTATAATAAGGAAGAGCAATGAAAACAATACAAGAGCAGATAAACGAGCGTATCTTGGTGCTGGACGGTGCCATGGGTACCATGATTCAGCAGTACGGCTTGACGGAAGATGATTTCCGCGGGGACCGTTTCCATGATGTGCCCGGCATGTTGAAAGGATGCAACGATGTGCTTTGCCTGACCCGTCCGGACGTGATAGAAGACATACACCGGAAGTATCTCGATGCCGGTGCGGATATTATCGAGACCAATACGTTTAATGCCACCCGTGTTTCGATGGCGGATTATCACCTGCAAGCTTATTGTGCGGAAATCAACCGGGAGGCGGCACGTTTGGCACGGCGTTTGGCAGATGAATATACGGCAAGATGTCCGGAAAAGCCCCGATGGGTAGCAGGCTCGGTAGGTCCTACCAACAAGACCTGCTCGATGAGTCCCGATGTGAACAATCCCGCTTACCGTGCCTTGACTTTCGATGAGCTTGCCGAGGCATATATGGAACAAATGACCGCTTTATTAGAAGAAGGTGTAGATACGATTCTGATAGAAACCATTTTCGATACCTTAAATGCCAAGGCGGCTATCTATGCCGCTAATCGGGCTATGGAGCAATGCGGGCGCAAAGTGCCTCTGATGCTTTCGGTCACGGTTTCAGATACAGGAGGACGTACTTTATCGGGGCAGACGCTCGATGCATTCTTGGCTTCGGTGCAACATGCCGATATCTTCTCGATAGGATTGAATTGCTCGTTCGGCGCCAAGCAACTGAAGCCGTTCTTGGAACAACTTGCCCGGCGTGCACCTTATTATATCAGTGCTTATCCCAATGCCGGACTTCCCAATACGTTGGGGCAATACGACCAGACTCCCGAAGAAATGGAAGCCGAAGTGAAGGAATACATCGACGAGGGTTTGGTGAACATCATCGGGGGATGTTGCGGAACGACCGAGGCTTATATCGCCCGCTTCGCTTCGTTGGTGGAAGGAAGAAAGCCTCACCAAAGAGTAGCCGAGCCGAAGTATTTATGGCTTTCGGGATTGGAATTATTAGAAGTTACGCCTGAAATCAATTTCGTCAATGTAGGCGAGCGGTGTAACGTGGCAGGTTCGCGCAAGTTTCTTCGGTTAATAAATGAAAAGAAATACGAAGAAGCCTTGTCTATCGCCCGCAAGCAGGTGGAAGACGGTGCGCTGGTGATTGACATCAATATGGACGACGGTCTATTGGATGCCGCTCAAGAAATGACTACTTTCCTCAATCTGATAGCATCGGAACCTGATATCGCGCGCGTACCTATTATGATAGATTCCTCGAAATGGGAGGTGATTGTGGCAGGGCTGAAATGCGTGCAGGGCAAAGGCATTGTCAATTCCATTTCGTTGAAAGAAGGCGAAGCGGTCTTTATCGAACACGCCCGTATCATCAAGCAGTATGGAGCGGCGGTTATTGTAATGGCTTTCGATGAGAAAGGACAGGCGGATACTTACGAACGGAAGATTGAAGTGTGCAGCCGTGCATATCGTATTTTAACGGAACAAGTGGGCTTCCGTCCGCAAGACATCATTTTCGACCCCAATGTATTGGCGGTGGCTACGGGAATGGAAGAACATAACAATTATGCCGTCGACTTTATCCGTGCTACGGGTTGGATTCGGAAGAACTTGCCCGGAGCGCATATTAGCGGCGGGGTGAGCAACTTGTCTTTCGCTTTCCGTGGAAACAATTACATCCGTGAGGCGATGCATGCCGTGTTCCTTTATCATGCGATTGCGCAAGGCATGGATATGGGCATTGTCAATCCGGCATCCTCGGTGCTTTATACCGATATTCCGGCAGATGTGTTGGAACGTATTGAAGACGTGGTATTGAACCGCCGTGCCGATGCAGCCGAACGGTTGATAGAAATGGCGGAGAAGCTGAAGGCGGAGAAAGAAAACGCAGGGAATGCGCAAGCGGCAGATGCTCATTTGGCATGGAGAAAAGAGTCGGATGTAGATGCTCGCTTGCAATATGCGTTGGTGAAAGGCGTTGGCGATTATTTGGAAGAAGATTTGCAAGAGGCTTTAAAGAGTTATCCCGATGCGGTAAGCATCATTGAAGGTCCGTTGATGGGAGGCATGAACCGGGTAGGGGAATTGTTCGGTTCGGGCAAGATGTTTTTGCCTCAAGTGGTAAAGACGGCACGCACGATGAAGAAAGCGGTATCTATCTTGCAGCCTTTCATTGAAGCCCAAAAGAAAGAAGGAGCAAAGAAAGCCGGAAAGGTGTTGGTGGCTACGGTGAAAGGAGACGTACATGATATCGGGAAGAATATTGTGTCGGTCGTAATGGCATGCAATAATTATGAAATCATCGACTTGGGGGTAATGGTGCCTGCCGAAACGATTGTAGAGACGGCGATGCGTGAAAAAGTAGACATCATCGGATTAAGTGGATTGATTACTCCTTCGTTAGAGGAAATGGTACACGTGGTATGTGAATTAAATCGTGCCGGTCTGCATATTCCGGTAATGATTGGGGGTGCCACAACTTCCAAACTTCATACAGCATTGAAGATAGCTCCGGTCTATCAGGGACCGGTGGTTTATCTGAAAGATGCTTCGCAGAATGCGCCGGTCGCCGCCCGTTTGCTAAATCCTGCTACACACGATGCATTTGTAAAAGAATTAGCAGACGAATACGAAGCATTGCGTGAGGGTAATAAGGAAAAGCAAGTAAAGCCGGTATCGTTGGAAGAAGCCCGAAAGAATAAGTTGAACCTCTTTTAAAAGGGGATTTGGATACAAACGCAGAGACGCAAAAACGCAAAGTTATATAAGAGAGACAAGCAAAGAGGGTGTGTCGAAATGAGAATTGCCTATCAAAAAGTAATGTCATTCTGAGCGTAGCGAAGAATCTCGTGTGCATAAACTTGTGTGTTCGAGATCCTTCACTGCGTTCAGGATGACAAAATGAAAGCTAAATTTTATTTTGATACACCCTCTTAGCCTTCTCTAAAGATTAATCTCTGCGTTTGTTTTAAGTAAAGAGTTGCTCCGCTTGCACTAATGTTTCGGGTTTGCCGATATCTATCAATTGGAGATGTTGGGCGATGTATCCGCCGATATGTGCTTCTTTGCAGGTCTGGAGATAGAAATCGGTAATGGAAAATTTGCCGGTCCAATGTTCATCCATATAGCGGAAGAGGGAAGAGGAGATAACATGAATGCCGCTGAAGGCATACGCTTCGTGTTGCTCCGGGCGATAGACGAATCCTTCCGGTTTGGTTTGCCGGGTCTGTTTGTTTATCCAGCCGCAGAGGCGGGTACTCTCTTTATCAAATAACAGGTAGCGCGAGGTTTCCCGTTGGCTGACCAATAAAGTGGCGTCGTTTGTACTGTATAGATGCGATTCGTATAAGGCTTTCAAGTCGATATCCGATAAGATATCGACATTATGCACCAAGAACGGTTCATTGCCGTTGAAGAATGGAGCAGCTTTCTTGATTCCTCCGCCCGTATCTAACAATTCATCACGTTCATCACTGATATGAATGGTGATGCCGAAGTTCTGGTTGGCTTGCAGGAAGCCAATAATTTGTTCACCAAAGTGATGGATATTGATAACAATCTCGGAAAATCCTGCTTGCTTCAGTTTAAGAATAACGTGTTGCAGCATGGGGATTCCCCCTACGGGTACCAATGCTTTTGGCATCCGGTCGGTTAAAGGCTTTAGCCGGGTTCCTAATCCGGCGGCAAATATCATGGCTTTCATCGTGTCTGGATATGGTAGGTGATATTTTGTTCCCTGTGAATCACTTCCACGTTCACTCCGAATTTCTCATGGATGTGCCGGGCGGTATGTTCGGCGGCATAGACCGAACGGTGTTGTCCGCCGGTACATCCGAAGCAGATGCAGAGATGAGTAAATCCTCGTTCCAAAAAACGTTGCACATGGGCATCTGCCAAGGCATAAACGTGTTCAAGGAAGGAAAGGATTTCTCCGTCTTCTTCCAAGAAGCGGATGACGGGCTCGTCGCGTCCGGTCAGTGGTTTATATGCATCATATCTGCCCGGATTATGAATGGCACGGCAATCGAATACGTATCCGCCTCCGTTGCCCGACGGGTCTTCGGGAATCCCTTTCTTATAAGAGAAACTGATGACCCGAACCGTAAGTTTACGTTTGTTTTGTTCGAGGACATAAACGGGAAGCCCGGTCAATTGTTTCAATACTTTACATAGGTAAGGATATTCCGGGAATTTGTGTTCCAGCAATTGGCTTAAATTTTCAATCGCATACGGAATGCTTTGCAGGAAATGCGGCTTTTGCTCAAAGTATCCCCTGAATCCGTATGCACCCAATACTTGCAAGGTACGGAAAAGGACGAAATGCCTTAATTGTTCCCTGAAGTGGGATTCGGATATGGGATAATATGCTTGAAGCGCTTCCAAGTATTCGTGTATCAGTTCTTCCCGTAAGTCTTGTGGAAATCGGGCTTTGGCTTGCCAGAGGAAAGAAGCCACATCGTAATAAACCGGTCCTTTCCGTCCTCCTTGGAAGTCGATAAAGTAGGGTTGTCCGTCCCGCATCATTACGTTTCGGCTTTGGAAGTCGCGGTACATAAAAGTGGAGAATGTATCGGCAAGCAATACATCCGTCATATTTTCAAAATCGTTTTCTAATAAGTCCTCTTGAAATTCGATTCCAGTCGCTTTCAGGAAACAATACTTGAAGTAATTCAAGTCCCACAGAACGCTGCGCTGGTTGAATTCGGCTTGCGGGTAGCATACGGAGAAATCCATGTCTTTTGCCCCTTCGATTTGCAAAGAGGGGAGCAGACGGATGGTTTGTTTCAATAAGCTTTTCTCTGCTTCACTGAATGTGCCTGTAGTCCGTCCCTGTTCAATGGCTTGAAATAATGAAATGTCTCCCAAATCTTCTTGCAAGTAAGCCATTCCGTCATCGCTTTGAGCGTAGACTTGCGGCACGGGCAATTTTTTTTCTTTAAAATGTTTGGCGATATAGAGAAACGCACGGTTTTCTATTTCCGATGTGCCGCATACGCCAATCAGTTGAGGTTTGCCTTTCAGGCGGTAATACTTGCG
The DNA here is from genome assembly GCA_949296855.1 of uncultured Bacteroides sp. Lineage (GTDB taxonomy): Bacteria > Bacteroidota > Bacteroidia > Bacteroidales > Bacteroidaceae > Phocaeicola. The sequence goes on from CASFRN010000032.1 coordinate 17,959, forward strand.
GTTTGAACCTGCTCCGGCTAAAGGTTCGATGCTTTCGGGTGTGTGCCCTGTATAGGTTTGATAAAGTTGTTGTAAGATTTCGGGTTGCATACGTTATTTGTAGTTTCAAAGTCCGTTTTGTACGATGATTGCTCTTAGTTCGGTATCGGTGAGGCTTTCGCGTTCGGATTTGTCATAGATAGTCAGCATGATGATATCGGTATTGTCAGATGTAACGAGAGCGGTCAAGGTTATAACCCTTGCACCACCACTTTTGCCTTTCCCTTTCGCTGAAATAGCCATTCGTATTTTATGCAGTCCTTTTCCTAAGTCAGTCCCTTGGAATGGATTTTCATGTAAAGAAGCGACTAACAGATTCACATCTTCTTTGAGCGACCGATAACGCTTGCTCAAACGTTTCAACTCTTTGAGAAAATGGGGTGTCGGTTTTATATTATAGTTCATTGTACACTTCTTCCCAGTTTTTAAGTTGTAATTTTCCTTCTTTGTAAAGTTTTGCTTCTTTGCAGGCTTCATTGAAACCTTCTATCAGTTCCTCTTTCGTGCGGTAAGGCACGTCATCTTCCGCCAGCGTGTCGGCTGTGGTTTCTTTTTTCTTTTGGCTGGCAAGTTTCTTGATGTAGTTCAAGACTTTTTTCATATAATTCTCGTCATCGGCGATGTAGCTTAGCTGGCGGAATAATTCTGCGTTTAGGCCTGTGGTACTCATATCTGTATCTCCTCTTTTTATCTGCTTGTTTGACAAAGGTAATGAAAATATCTGAAAATGAAAAAAGAGTTACCCGATTTCTCAGGTAACTCTTTTTCAGGTAGCCCATGGGAGAATCGAACTCCCCTTTCAAGAATGAAAATCTTGCGTCCTAACCGATAGACGAATGGGCCATCTTTCTTTTCTGCCTCAGCAGATATCGTTTGATGGAGTAGCCCGTGGGAGAATCGAACTCCCCTTTCAAGAATGAAAATCTTGCGTCCTAACCGATAGACGAACGGGCCATCCTTTGCCGTGTCGAGAGGTGTTTCTCGAACACGGGTGCAAAGGTACGAATTGTTTTTTAATCTGCAAGCGTTTTGCGATGTTTTTTCACTGGATTAGTAAAAATATGCCTAAAATAAAGAATAAGCAACATTATTTATTCAGTGCATCCGCTTCCTTTATGCTCTTCTCGATGTCTTCATCGCTTAATTCAAAGTTCGTGAGGTTACCAGCCAAGTATTGGTCGTAAGCGCTCATGTCAATCAGCCCGTGTCCGGAGAGGTTGAAGAGCAATACTTTTTCTTCGCCGCTTTCTTTGCATTTCAAAGCCTCGTTAATGGTAGCGGCAATGGCGTGGCAAGATTCCGGTGCCGGAATGATGCCTTCTACTTTAGCGAAGAGGCAGCCTGCCTTGAACGAATCTAATTGCTGGATGTCTACAGCTTCCATCAAGTTGTCTTTAATCAGTTGCGATGCGATGACGCCTGCTCCGTGATAACGCAAACCGCCGGCATGGATATTGGCGGGCGTAAAGTTATGTCCCAAGGTGAACATCGGAAGCAGCGGGGTATATCCGGCTTCGTCTCCATAGTCGTATTCAAACTTGCCTCGGGTCAGTTTCGGGCACGATGCCGGTTCTGCCGCAATGTATCGGGTTTTCTTTCCTTCCAAAATGGTATGACGCATGAAGGGGAAAGCGATACCGCCGAAGTTCGAACCTCCGCCGAAACATGCGATAATGGCATCCGGATATTCGCCTGCCATTTCCATTTGCTTTTCGGCTTCCAGTCCGATGATGGTTTGATGCAGGGTTACGTGGCTCAACACAGACCCTAAGGTATATTTACAGTTGGGTGTAGTGCGTGCCAGTTCGATTGCCTCCGAAATAGCGGTACCCAATGAACCTTGGTGGTTGGGGTATTTGGTGAGGATGTCTTTTCCAGCCCGTGTCGACATAGAGGGTGAAGGAGTGACCTGTGCGCCGAATGTCTGCATGATGCTGCGGCGGTAAGGTTTCTGTTCGTAGCTGATTTTTACTTGATATACGGCGGCTTCCAGTCCGAATACATTGGCTGCATACGATAAAGCGGCTCCCCATTGTCCGGCTCCGGTTTCGGTCGTGATGTTGGTAACGCCTTCTTTTTTACAATAATAAGCTTGTGCCAAAGCCGAATTCAGCTTGTGTGAACCGATAGGGCTTACGCTTTCGTTTTTGAAATAAATGTGTGCGGGTGTACCCAATGCTTTTTCCAGTCCGTAGGCACGCACCAACGGAGTACTGCGGTAGTATTTATACATTTCGCGCACTTCTTCGGGGATTTCAATCCACGTATCTGTTTGGTTTAGTTCCTGTTTGCAAAGTTCTTGAGCGAAAACCGGATAAAGGTCTTCAGGCTTAAGGGGTTGTTTGGTAGCCGGATTTAAGGGAGGCAGCGGTTTGTTTTTCATATCTGCCTGGATGTTATACCAGAAGCGGGGTATTTCGTCTTCGGGTAAGATGAATCTTTTCTGTTGTTTGCTCATAATGACTTACATATTTAAATGTTTTGCCAAAAATAAGTAAAATATTGATATAAACAAAGTCTTTTACGGAAAAATATGCTACTCCACCCAAAGTAGGTCGCTTAGGATTCCGTCGGAGATGAAAATGCCTTCCGCTGATAACCGGAGGATATTCCCGTTTTGTTGCAATGTATCTTGATGCAGGTAAGGCAATGCCGCTTTTAGGCAATAATCATACATTTTGTCTCCGAATGTTTCCTTTAGGTGGTCGAGCGGCAACCCCCATTGGGTGCGTAGGCGGGTGATGATAAAATCGTTGTAGCGGGTATAGAGGTCGAGTTCTTCTATTTCATAATCGGGTTTACGGTTCTCGATGCCTGTTAGGTATTTTTCAAGCGATGCGATGTTCCATTGGCGGGAAATGCCGTTGTATGAATGAGCCGCTGCACCGCATCCTAAGTATTTCTTGCCTATCCAATAGCTGGAGTTGTGCCGCGAATGACAACCCGGCAGGCAGAAGTTGGATATCTCGTAATGTTCATATCCGGCAGACTTTAGTGTGTGTATCAACTCCGCAAAGAGGTCAACGCTTAGGTCTTCGTCTATTTCGTTTACCCTGTGTTCTTCTTTAAGTTCCCATAGCGGTGTTCCTTCTTCGTAAATCAGGTGATAGGCGGAAATGTGTTCGGGATGCATACGGAGGGCTTGCTGCAGGTCGGCTTTCCACGACATGAGTGTTTCGCCGGGCAGTCCGTACATTAAGTCGATGCTGAGATTGGCAAATCCGGCTTCTCGGCATCGGTCGAAAGCTTCAATGGCTTGTTGTGCCGTATGGCGGCGGTGCAAAAGTTGCAAAGTCTTGTCGTTAAAGGTTTGTATTCCCATGCTCAAGCGGTTGAACGGGAAACGCCGTAGCATCTTTACATATTCTTCATTTAAATCATCGGGATTGGCTTCGATGGTGATTTCGGCATCGGGACGGATGTTATAATATATATATAAGGTAGAGAAAATCCGTTCGAAGTGTTTTTCTTGCAGTTGCGAAGGGGTTCCTCCGCCTACATAGACGGTTTCGATGTCTTCTCCTTCAAGATAATCTTTCCGTTGCTCTAATTCGGAGCAAAGAGCCTCGATGTATCGGTCTGTTTGTTCACTTTGAGTGGTCGAGAAAAAATCGCAATAGATGCACCGGCGTTTGCAGAAAGGGATGTGTAGGTAGATGCCTGCCATAAAGTAAAAGGATAAAAAATTGTCATTCTGAACGAAGTGAAGAATCTCGTATGCATTAGCGGATGTGAGATCCTTCGCTTCGCTCAGGATGACAATTCTATAGAAACGTTATTGTTTTAGTCTTATTCTTCGCCACGGATAGCTGCGATACCCGGCAATACCTTGCCTTCGATAGCTTCCAACAACGCACCACCACCAGTAGAGATGTAAGAAACTTGGTCAGCCATGCCAAACTTGTTGATGCAAGCTACAGAGTCGCCACCGCCAATTAATGAGAACGCACCGTTCTTGGTTGCTTCTGCGATAGCTTCTGCAATGGCTTTCGAACCGCCAGTGAAGTTATCGAATTCGAATACGCCTGCAGGACCGTTCCACAAGATAGTCTTAGCGTTAACAATAGCTGCCTTGAATGCTTCGCGGCTTTCGGGGCCTGCATCCAGTCCTTCCCATCCGTCAGGAATATTACCTGCCGGGCATACTTGCGTATTAGCGTCGTTCTTGAAGTCGTCAGCTGCAATGCAGTCTGTACCCAATACCAAGTTTACGCCTTTTTCTTTTGCTTTCTTGATGATGTCGAGAGCCAAGTCGAGTTTGTCATCTTCGCAGATAGACTTACCGATTTTGCCACCCTGAGCCTTAGCAAAAGTGAAAGTCATACCACCGCACAGGATCAGGTTGTCTACCTTATCCATCAAGTTTTCGATGATGCCAATCTTAGTAGATACTTTCGAACCACCCATGATAGCAGTAAACGGACGTTTGATATCTTTCAATACGTTGTCAACGGCTTGCACTTCTTTTTCCATCAAGTAACCCAACATCTTGTGGTCTGCATCGAAGTAGTCAGCAATAACGGCTGTAGAAGCGTGTTTGCGGTGAGCAGTACCGAATGCGTCCATTACATAGCAGTCAGCGTAAGAAGCCAAAGTCTTAGCGAAATCTTTTTGACGAGCTTTCATTTCTTTCTTAGCTGCATCGTAGTTAGGATCATCTTTTTCGATGCCTACAGGTTTGCCTTCTTCTTCAGGATAGAAACGGAGGTTTTCCAACAGCAACACTTCGCCCGGTTTCAAGGCAGCTGCAGCGTCTTGTGCCTTAGCGCAGTCGGGAGCGAATTGTACCGGAGTGCCCAACGCTGCAGATACAGCGTCAACAATCTGGCTCAATGAATATTTAGCGTTTACTTTGCCTTTGGGTTTGCCCATGTGCGACATGATAATCAAGGCACCGCCGTCAGCCAAGATTTTCTTCAGAGTAGGCAGTGCGCCACGGATACGGGTATCATCGGTAATTTTACCTTCTTCGTTCAAGGGTACATTGAAGTCCACACGAACAATTGCCTTCTTTCCGGCAAAGTTGAATTTGTCAATAGTCATCATAGTTATAATATTTTTTTGTTTAAAGTGTTTGCTTCTTTCAGATGCACCGCAAAGTTAAGAAAAAAAACAGATAAAGCGATATTCTTCCCGATTATTTTCTATGCCTTTGTTATTTTGTTTTAAAAGATATGCCCAACTTAATGCTTTTGCGATAAATATTCTTTCTGAAGAATCCAAATAGAAACGTAACGTTTCGTTAGCAAACAGGATAAAGACTCATCGGTCGGGGAACGCCGCGCGGCAAGGGGCGGGACCACCCGTCCCGACGATCGCATCCGCACGTTTGGTTTCATCCAGAGTTCTGACAGCAATACAAAAAAAATAAAAA
>CASFRN010000033.1 GCA_949296855.1 uncultured Bacteroides sp.
ACTTCCGTCTGCCATAGTCCGATGGTGCTCCCCCATCCCAAGCCGATGCCATAGAACAGGAACATACCGATGACGGACTGCCCGAGGTAATTCGTCAATGCCATCCGTCCCGGAGCAGCCAGCCACTTCCATACACTTCCTTCTTTCCATTTCAAGTAGAGGAGGCACAAGCCTGCGGCATACGCGAAGCCGAGCGGGTAGACGCTGATGAAGTAGCACACGCTGTGCAGGGTATCGCCGAAAGGATGCCCGTTCATACTGCTCCAAGCATAGAGGAACGAAAGCGGAAAACCTGCTACCATGCCAAGGCGGAATACTTTCATCAACAACTTCTTCTGACCTTCCAAATCGGCATAGATGCGATGCCTGCCGATGTAAAAGCCGACAAGGAACAACCCCAGCACCTTGAAATAGCGGTTGCCCACGATGAACTCCTGCATCCGGACGCAAGCCCCTTGCACAAGAAACTGGAATACCGTGCCATAGTCCTCCGCATCGTGCAGCCAGTAGGCAAAGTTGGCTTCGTTGATGCCATATTTTGCACAATAGGTATCTTGCAAATGAATGAACGGGAGTGCCAAGTTGGTATGAGTCATTTCGCATACGCCATCCATAGCTATCGGCAGGATAAGGAAGAACAATGCCCACCCAAGCAGTTTCTTGTCCGATATACGGCGGAACAACGGAAGCAATATTCCTAACAGGGCATAGAGCATCAGGATGTCGCCGCTCCAGATAAACATCAGGTGCAGGAAGCCAAAAAAAAGCAACATCCCCATCCTCCGGTAAAAGATACGGAATCCGTTCGCCCCTTTCCGCTCCGCATTGCGGATGATGATGGAGAAGCCGATGCCGAACAAGAGGGAGAATAAGGTATAGAACTTGCCATCGACAAAGATGTACAGCAGATAACGGGTAATCGTGTCTGCCATAGCCGTAGGCATAGCTGCCACCGCTTCCGGCGAAAGAAACGTGTAAAGGGAAAACTCCGGGAAGTTTGCCATACAGATGCCTAATAGGGCAAAGCCGCGCAGGGCATCGAGGATGACGAAACGTTCGGAAGTCTTTACAGGAGATATATCATTTGTACTAACCATGTTTCTTGCCTTTTCTATTAACCAACATGACGCTGACCAATATGACAGCCAATCCTGCCAGTTGAGTCATTGTTATTTCTTCGCCACCAAGTCCACCGATAATGACAGCCACCACCGGATTGACGTAGGCATGGGTGGCGACTTCCGTTGCCGGACGTACTTTCAGCAACCATACGTATGCGGAATAGGCAAGCAGCGATCCGAACACAATCAGATAAAACAACGCCCACCAAGCCGTGCCGGATGTTTCCGAAAGGTTTGTTGCAGACCGTTCTCCCGACAACCCGAAACAAATCCAAAACATCAGACTGGCGAACAACATCTGCCATGCCGAGCCTGCAAAGCCGTTCACTTCTTCTACGGTTGACGAGCGGTATTTGGCGTAAAGCGTACCCAGTGACCACGAGATGCAGCCTGCTATCAGAATAAGTATGCCATATTCGCCTTGCCGACCTAATGCGCTTTCTCCGTCCAACTGCTCCATATAAAGCATGGCCACTCCCGCAACCCCCAACAACAATCCCCCAAGCGTGGACGGATGACGGAAGTTCCGTTGCCACATTGGAACGTCGAATAACGTTATCCAGATGGCTATGGAGGAGGCGACAATCGCGACCAAACTGCTGCTTACATAACGCTGCGCCAGCATAATGACTGCCATATCCACAAAAAGCAACACAATGCCGCTGACTGCAGAACGGCGGACAAGCGCGGGACGGAACACTTTTTCTCCACGGATATGGCATAGCAAAAGCAGCACTACCCCGGCCACGCTGAAACGCAAAGCACCGAGCAGGAAAGTCGGAAAGCCTTCCAATGCCACGCCAATGAAGTAATAGGTAGAACCCCATACCACATATATCAGGAAATAGGCAATGACAATGGCATATCTGTCAGCGGTCGCTTTCATCTCATTTGCCGCGTTCTTGAATTACGCAATCTGCAGGAGCCTTGATATTCTCATCCATGGTGACAGAACCGATGGAATCTGCCACAATTCTCCCGGACATGGGATTCTTGATATTGGTGATGCCACCTCTGATGTCGGCATCCAGCGTGGAATATTCAAACGCCCGGTCGCAGGCAGTATCGAATGTGCAGTTCTCCAAAATCAGGTCGTGCGCATAGCAGAGGGGTTGTTCGCCCGTGATATGACAGTTCACAAGGCGCAGGTTCTTCGAGTGCCAGCCAAGATATTCCCCGTTCAGTTCGGAATCATAGATAGTCACGTTCTCCACTTCCCAAAAGGCATCCTTGGTCGTGATTTTCGCATGGTGTATCTCCACATTCTTCACATATTGGAAAACATATTTGCTGTCGCTTTCCAATCCGTCCACATAGATATCGTTACTGAACATGAACGGGTAAGTTCCGCCGTGCAGTTTGAGGTTCTTCACTCGGATGCGGTTGCATCTCCAAAACACTTCGTCCGCATCGTTCATTTCGACATTCTCAATGTCAATGTCGTTCATCTCACGGAACATCTTAGGCGCATCGATTACCGTATCCGTCATTTTCAGATGGTCGGAGTACCAAAGTGCGGAACGCCCTCCTACGGCAAAATAGCAGTTCTGAATGGTAAAGCCATGCACGTGCCAAAAGGGATAGTTTCCCTCAAAGCGGCAGTTGGTGGCTACAATATTATTGCATTCTTTAATGGCCGACTCTCCTGCAAGTATGGTCACGTTGTCCAAGTGAAGGTCGTGCGAGGCAAACAATGGGCGTTCACCTCCAAATTCTTTGTTGCTAATCAGTTGCATAATCTATCGTCTTAAAAATAAAATCGTTTAATCTGTTATCTTCCCGATACTACTCCTACGGAATAATCACCGTCCGAGATGAGGTTAATCCGTAAAACTGACAGTCACATTTCCTCTGCCGACAGCAGCCGCTAAACCCTTTGGGTTGTCTATCCGTCCTAAACGTGTATAACTATAGCCCGAAGAAAACGTTTCGTAGAACAGTACCAGGCAGGACGAGCCGTACAACATCAAGTCGCCTGTCTGAATCGTTCCCGGACGATAACTTTCCGTCGGCAGGCTCTCATCCAGATAATGGTATTTTTCATTGCCGTTCATTTCGCTCATGTTCAAAGTCAAAGGCAATAGAGCGGCAAAGGCTCGTCCGGCTTCGTTATTTTCAAGAGTGGCGGCAAACGATGTCCCGTTTACCGTGATGGTTATGTTTCTTTCCATAGTTTCGTTATCATTATCGTTATTGTCACTATTGTTCTCTTCTTCGTTGTTCCCTTCATCATTATTTTCTTCATTATCATCTTCACCGGACGGTGGAGTTGGAACTTCTGTCATTTCCTCCACCGGGTCATCGTCCGAGCAAGCAACCAGCGTAGTTGCAGTGAAGAAAAAAAGGAAGGTAACTAATATGCCATTTAATAAACGTTTCGTCATATCACACATGATTAAAAAGGATTATTTCAAATACGTACGGAAGAACTGCTCAATCTTGTCGAACGGTATCTTATCCAGATTGTCGTACAGGTCTGTATGGCTGGCTCCCGGCACAATGTACAGTTTCTTATTGTCCCCCTTCAGCTTCTTGAAAGCGTCTTCACCGAAATAACGGGAATGAGCTTTCTCGCCGTGCACTATCAAGACCGCACTGCGAATTTCGTCTGCATACGACAGGATGGGCATATTGATGAGCGAAAGCGAAGATGTGACATTCCAGCCCAAGCCGGAGTTAATGGAGCGGGGATGATAACCGCGCTGAGTCTTATAATAATCATAATAGTCCTTCAGGAATTGTGGCGCGTCATCGGCAGGTTTTGGGTTCGCTACGCCACGTTTATATGTACCGTTGCGATAATCTTCAGTACGTTGGGCATTCATCTGCCTGCGCATTTCGTAGCGGGCATCGGCATTGTCGTTGGCATCGAAATAACCTTTGGAGGCTCCCCTGCAAATGTCGTACATCGTGGAAGCTACCGTTGCCTTGATGCGTGTGTCCATCGCTGCCGCATTGATGGCAAATCCGCCGAAACCGCAAATGCCGAGAATGCCGATACGCTCCGCATCCACATCGTTACGTGTAACAAGATAATCCACCGCCGCACTGAAATCTTCCGTATTGATGTCGGGAGAAGCTACGTTGCGCGGTTGTCCACCGCTCTCACCAGTAAACGATGGGTCAAAGGCAATGGTCAGGAAACCACGCTCTGCCAATGTTTGGGCATACAGCCCCGATGATTGTTCTTTCACCGCGCCGAACGGGCCGCTTATGGCAATCGCCGGGAGTTTGCCTTCCGCGTTCTTGGGAATATACAAGTCGGCGGCAAGCGTGATGCCGTAGCGGTTATGAAAAGTTATCTTACTGTGTTTCACCTTGTCGCTCTGCGGGAAAGTCTTGTCCCATTCCATCGTCAAGTTCAGTTGTTCTTCTTGAAACTTCATCTCTTGTTGTCCGTTTTGTGCAAAGGCTGTTGCGCTGACGGCTAACATACCTGTTGCAATGATAGTCTTGATATTCATATTTCGTTCTTTTAGTATGATGATGCAAAAGTAGCCGCTACATTTATATTACCCGATACCCGGACAACGGATAGAAGTACCTCAAACACGGATTTAGTTTAGCTTGTTACGTCATTGAATATCAGCAAGGTATATATAATACAGAAAAAGATACCTGAATTACGCCTTTTCCATTATGGCATTTTAGAGATATTGGATAAAAGCGTATATTTGCCGTTGAATATTAAGACATTTACAAGTATGGAAATAATAAAAGCGGATACCATAGAACAATACAACCGTTTCTTCGGATTCCAAACCAAGCATCCGTTGGTCAGCATCGTGCATTTCGACCGCTCGGAAAACCAGCCGACGCACAAGATGACATTCGGCTTTTATGCGCTCTTTCTGAAAAAGACGGTGGGATGTACCATTAATTATGGAAAGACGAAGTATGATTTCGATGATGAAACGGTGGTATGTTTTGCGCCGGGGCAGACTGTAGGCATTCACCGTATTGAGGATGGTCCCGTGCCGGAAGCCGATGCGCTGCTGTTCCATCCTGACTTCCTGCACCGTACGCCATTGTCCCAAAAGATAAAGCAATATACCTTTTTCTCGTATGCGTCCAACGAGGCTTTGCACCTGTCCGTGGACGAGCGGTTGATTGTGCAGGACTACATGAACAAAATTGCCCACGAACTGGAGCATCCCATTGACAAGTTTTCCAAACCGCTGATTATCTCCAACATCGAAGTGCTGCTTAATTATTGCATGCGCTTTTACGAACGCCAGTTCATCACCCGTGAAGAATTGAACAACGATGTGCTTGTACGTTTCGAGAAATTATTAGATGAATACTGGGATTCGGGTGCGGTCAAACAGCAAGGATTACCCACAGTGAAGTATTTTGCAGATAAGATATGCCTGTCACCCAACTATTTTGGGGATTTGGTCAAATCCGAAACAGGTAAAACGGCAAGGGAACATATCCACCTTAAAATCATCGAAATGGCTAAGAATGCCCTGCTTGAACCAGATGCAAGCAT
>CASFRN010000034.1 GCA_949296855.1 uncultured Bacteroides sp.
ATTGAACGTCTTATAGGCAAATATGTGAGACTTTTGCCTGAAATGAAAAAGTTTATCGGCAATTCATTTCTGAATGATGAACTTAAAGACAAGTATGCAGAGCTGATTACCGGGCGTATAGATAGAATCATGGAATAAGGCCCTATCTGTTACCACCGTCAGTCCAATCGCCCCGGCCCCTCTCGCATGGCGCGGTTTGTTTGCGCAAATTTCATTGATTGTTGCATAATATATTGATAATCAATATAGATAAATTTCTTCAACGAGGAAGAATACTAACAGCGGAAACGGCATTTCAGAGGCTTCAAACCTCGAAATAAACTTACTGAGGCACCTTTTCAGGGTGCCTTTTTTATACTTGAAAAGGAATGAATCGGAGTATAAACTTACCGAAAACTTACCGTATTTGCCTGTAATCCCTATGTAAAACCAGAGTAACCGCAGTAAGTTTATGGCGAAGCCGAAGCGATTGAAGCTGAAAGGTAAGTTTGTCATCCGGAACAGAAAGCCGAACGCAAAAGGGGAGGTAATTCTCCAGTTCAATAAAATGACTTACCTTGATTTTTCCTTGCGGCTTCCCACCCGATAATGGCGGTCTTGCGGACATCGCCCCAATGGTAATTGCCCAATTCGCCTGTGGAACGGATGACACGGTGGCAGGGAATCAGGAGAGCCACGGGATTTTCGCCCACGGCAGTCCCTACCGCCCGGCAAGCCTTCGGGCGATTGATACCGGCAGCAATGTCCCCGTAGGTGGTCAGTCCGCCCATCGGTATTTTGAGCAATGCTTCCCATACTTTCAGTTGGAAGTCCGTTCCTTTCAAGTGCAGTTTTATCTCCTTGAGTTTGCTCCAATCCTGCGTAAAAATAAAGAGGGCGTTCTGTTGCAGTCCGTCCACTATCTGCTTATACTTTGCATTGGGAAATTTGCGCTTCAAGTTGTCAATGCTGGCCGGATGATTGTCCGTAAATTCCAAACAGCAGATGCCTTTATCGGTGGATGCCACGAAGATTTCCCCGAAAGGGCTCTCCGCGAAGCTGTAATGGATGGTCAGGTTTTCCCCTCCGTTCTTGTACTCGCCGGGCGTCATCCCCTCAATATTGACGAACAGGTCGTAAAGCCTGCCTGTGCCAGACAAACCGACTTCACACGCCGTGTCGAACAGCGATGCGTGCGTCTCTTGCAAGATGCGTTTGGCATATTCCACGTTCAAGTATTGCAGGAAATGCTTGGGCGAAGTCCCCGCCCATTCCTGAAACGTCCGTTGGAAGTGGTACGGACTCATATTTACATGCTCCGCCACTTCTTCCAGTTTCGGTTGTTCCCGCCTGTTTTCCTTTATGAAACGGATGGCGGTGGCGATGCGGTCGTAGTTCAATTGTTGTCCGGTCATTCGTCAAAAAGGTTATGATGGTGAGTGGTTTCCAAATCCAACAACAGTTTCTTGGCGACAAGACCTCCGCCGTATCCTGTAAGCGAATGGTCACTGCCGATGACACGATGACAAGGCGCAAGGATGGAAATGGCATTTGCCCCATTAGCATTAGCCACTGCACGGACAGCCTTAGGCATGCCAATCATCCGGGCAAGCTCGCCGTAAGATACCGTCTTCCCGTAAGGAATTTCCTGCAGTTTGTTCCATACCTTCTTCTGGAAGTCTGTCCCGACAAACAGTAAAGGGATGGTAAAGTTTCTCCGTTTCCCGGCAAAGTATTCATCCAATTGCCGCACGGTCTCATTCAGGATGTCAGAGGTCGTTTCTTTATAATCGGCATGGAGGGATTTCTGCAACCTCCTGATCACCCTGCCGTGGTGCTTTTCTATCGTCCAGTCACAAAGGCACAGCCTGTCCCCATACGAGCCGAGCAGCAGTTCTCCGCAGGGCGATTGGTAGTGTTGCAAATGGATGGTATTTGTATGTCGCATACAAATCTTGCATAGCCTGTAACCTTTTTG
>CASFRN010000035.1 GCA_949296855.1 uncultured Bacteroides sp.
TACGTTGCAAAAATATACTGAAAGTCAGGGAAATCCAAAAAGCACCCGTGAAGTGTTAAAAATGAAATGGTATTGAAAAACAATGATTTGTAGATGATTAGTCGTGGTAGTTTGTGGTTGGTTATATGGCTCTAATTACAATCAGAAAAGACACCAGTTCCCATAGACGTAACGCTATTCGGAATAGTTATATTGGGTAGATTGCTACACTCGCTGAATGCGCTATTCCCTATTGAAGTGACACTATTGGGAATGGTAATATCGGTAAGAGTTGAACATTTAGCGAAAGCTGTTTCGCCTATGGATGTTACCGTATTAGGTAGTACAATCGAAGTAAGCCCACTATACCCCAAGAAAAGGCGCTCAGGAATGGAAGTCGCTCCATCTGATATAATCACTTTCAAGTTTTCACATTTTGGAGATATTGGAGACAGAAGTTCGCTCATAAATCGAATCGGTAAAGTAATGGTAAGATTCTCTCCGTTAAAGACGGCTAATCCCAAAGAATCTACCGTTTCAGGGATTTCAATCGTGAAATCGTTACATCCGCTAAAAGCTAACCACCCTATGGTTTTAACACTTTCGGGGATAATCATTTCTCGAAGACTTACACAATCGGCAAAAGCATGACCACCGATAGATACAATACTATTCGGCAAAGTAATGTTGGCAAGGTTGGGACAACCGTTAAATGCACTTTGTTCAATACTTGTAACACTATTAGGGATGGTAACTTCCGTAAGGTGTTCGCATTCATAACACATTTGTGATGGTATGGATGTAATGCCAGCAGGAATTATGAGATTTGTGATTCCTGAATGGGTGAATGCAGAAAAACCTATCGAGGTCATACCTTCAGGAAAGATAATATCGGTAAGTTTCGGAGTATCAAAAAAAGCACTGGATCCTATTGAAGTTACCTTATCAGGTAAAATAATAGTCTGCAAATTTTCACAACGTGAAAACATTGCATCCCCAATCTCATTGTCAGACGGGTAATGAGTGCCGTCTATTGGACTTTCAAGATACGGCACTCCATCCCCTACAATTGTTGCTCCCGACATATCTAAATATATTAAACTTGCATGTGCATTCTTGTAACCCGCCATTTCCCGAATATATGCAATGTCTCTTCCTCCTAAGGACCCCGAAACCTCCAGTTCCGTTATTTTATATGCGTCTTCTTCCGGAATCAGTTCAGGCAAATCGCCTGGTTTCTCCACATGAATCTTTACTCTTACCAGCTTGGAAGCCTGGCTGACCGTCAATGTATCCGCCACACCCGATTCGGTATTCCGGAAGATGACTTGGGCGGTACGGGACGTGCTGCCTGTGTTTTCCGCTACTTGCAGGTACTTGGTGTATTCCTGCAAGGCACGCGAAGACGATTCGCTGAGCCAGTCCGTATCGGGAAGCTGCATTTCGAAGTCTATGCTGGCATTCAGCTTCACCTCTATTGTCCCGCCTGCACTGCTTACGCCGATGCTGTCTTCCGATAAGATGATGGCGCCTTTGCGTCGTTGCGTCACCTCGAAGCTCCGGCTCTCGCTTCCGGCACGGAGGGTGACGGTTACGCTGCGGTCATCATAAGTCTCGTTGGGTTGGGTGGTGATAGTTACGGTATGTGTGCCCGCTTCTCCGCTCATCGGCTCTACGCTGCACCAGTCCGTGCCGCTCCGTGTCTCTGCCACTTGGATATTCCAAGCCGTAGCGGCGGTGAACGTAAAGGCCTGTTCGTTGGAAGTGTCGTTAAAGGTGAAGCCTGTGGTAGGGAAGTCCTCTATTACTTCTTCCTCTGGCTGTTCCTGAGGCGTTTCCTTGGCGTCTTCGCCGCAGGCGTTGAGCAATGAGCTTAGGGCAAGCGCCGTGCAGAACAACACGCACGTGCTCAGAAGGTTTGTCTTTTTCATATCGGTATAAGTTCTGTGCCTGACAAACTCCCCATGACAGACGGGTTAAAACAACGGGTTGGCAAACGGAGCCGTATAAAAAGAAAGGCGCGGGAGTCTGTACCTGTTACTCGTCCCGCATAACAAGGCCTTCGCATTGCCCATCACTGTAGAACGAGCAACGCAGAAGCCCACGCCGATATGGATATGACAAACCGTTGCGCCTTCCGGAGAAAGCACAAGGAGAGTATATGCATACCACGCAGGCATCTACCGTTGCTTTGTCCTTTGACAGTGATTAGAGTTTGCGAAGTTCTGTTATGCCAAAGACAAAAGCGCAAGTAAACGCCTTTTTCTTTATATAATAAAGTGTACTTTCCTTTCGCTTAGCCTTTTTGAGGCAACGGGAAAGAACATTTACAAATGAACGAAAAACAATCGGAATTGGCAACTTTTCTGGCTATTTTTTTATCTTGTTCGTTTAAATCCTTATATTTCCTCTATGAAAAACAAGCCCGCGACTATCTTTGTGAGTGGAAACGAATGTCTCTTCCTTTCTACCTCTTTTCCCCTTGCAATACTGCATGA
>CASFRN010000036.1 GCA_949296855.1 uncultured Bacteroides sp.
GGATGACGCGCCATGACATGAGCAATAGAGTCGGAAAACGTGAGCGGATGCGACGATATGAACTTTATTCGCTGTTCAGGGCAGGCTTCGGCGATGTCGGAAAGCAAACCGGCAAAGTCCTTCGTCACTCCGTCACGGCGGCTTTCCCACAAGTCCACGATATGCCCGAAAAGAGTGATTTCGCGGTAGCCTTTTTCACGGATGTCGGCCACCTCGGCCATTATGCCCTCATAGCTGCGGTTCACCCTGCCGCCGCGGGTATACGGCTCTATGCAATAGCTGCAATAGCGGTCGCAACCTTTCATTATGATGACCGCCGCCGTCACGCTGTCCTCCAACGCCCGCAGAGGCAACTGACGGTCGTACACTTCGTCGCCCCGTTCGCCAGTCAGCAACAGGTGTTCGGCGCGTCCGCCTGCAACAGCGTCGACAGCCTCAGGGATATGGCGGTAGGCCGTCGGGCGGACCACAATCTGCACATACGGGTAAGCGACAAAGAAAGAGTCGTCGAGCTGCGTGGCCAAGCATCCGGCAACGATGAGCACAGTTTGCGGCTTCATCACCTTTTCCAACTCGGTAATGCGCTGAAAGGCCTTCACATGCCCTATCTCGCGAACCGAACAGCCATTGACGATGACACAGTCAGCCTCCTCCACCGTGCGGGTATGCTCATAGCCGTGTCCCGCCAGAATGCTGAGTATCACCTCGCTGTCGCAAAGGTTCATCCGGCAGCCGTATGTTTCTATGAAAACTTTCTTCATTTCTTTTCCTGTCGCTGTTTCAAGAACATTTCGTAGCGCATCTCCATGAGTTTCTCCATACTCGATTTCTCGGGACAGCAGTGGTTGAAGTCGGTACCCTCATATTTATTGCGCAGGCGCACCAACGGGCAACCTCCGCCGCAAAGCGTGATAAACTCGCAGTCGAGACACGTCTTGTCCTGCGTATAGTCGGCTCCAGTGAGATAGCGCGAAAACTTGGCCATGTTTATGCCGCCCGTCTTCACGTTGCCCACCTCCTGCTGCTTGTTGCCCACCATTCGCCAGCATTTGTAAAGTTCACCCTCCGGCCCTACGACAAACGCCCAATACTTGCTTGCCACGCAACTGTGACGGCGATATTTTGGCAAAAACGACTTGATTTCGATGCCGTAGTTATTGAAGATGTCGAGCGCAAATTTAGCCTTATAGCCTCCGGCACTGATGTTGTGTTCGGCCGAAACGCATTCCGACGACAACAGGTCGGACACGAAGCCCGGGTAAAGATTCACACGCGGGTCACTGACCTCCGCCTTGAACTGCCGGTAGAATGTGTTGTACTCGTCCATGTTGCGGCGGTCGACGTTGGTGCGTATGTCCACCGTGACGATTTTGTTGACCGACAGAAGATACTTCAGGTTCTCCATAATGGTGCGGTAGGTGGGCTGTCCGCCCAACAGCATGCGCCGCTTGTCATGGACAGGCTCCGGGCCGTCGAGCGTAATCTGGATATTGCGTATGGCGAGCCGCTCGATTTTCTCGGCGATGTCCTTTGTGAGCAGATAGCCGTTGGTGACCATTTTTGCCGAGTACTCTATGCCCATGTCGAGAAATGCGTCGGTCAGCCGCTCAATCGAGGGGAAATTCAGCAGAGGCTCGCCTCCGTACCACACTACGGCAAGGCGCTTCAGCAGTTTGTTCGACTTCACGAAAGCCACAATCGCC
This sequence comes from uncultured Bacteroides sp., assembly GCA_949296855.1. Taxonomy (GTDB): domain Bacteria; phylum Bacteroidota; class Bacteroidia; order Bacteroidales; family Bacteroidaceae; genus Phocaeicola. The sequence continues at coordinate 1,704 of CASFRN010000036.1, forward strand.
TGCTCGGTTAATTCGTCCATTTTTATCATTGGACGGTCCTGCTCATAGCAATAAATACATCCAAAATTACAACCACGTGTCGGTAGGATCGTCAAAGCCATGTCAACCGGATTATATCTGTTTTTTAGGATATCGGCAAGATAGATATTAAGATCGTCTTCTTGGTCTTCTACTATTATATGCGCTTTTTGTAAAAAGGCATAATTACTGAAATTCTTATATGTATCCGGATTATCCTTGAGCTCTTGCCATACTCCAATGTCTTCTTTGGCTATTCGTATAAATGCCAAGGACATTGTATTAAATAACAGGTAGTCGTATTTTTTAGACTTTGACAATATGTTATATTTTGACCAATACATAGTTATATGAAATCTGTTTAAAAAAATGGACGAGGAACTGATAAATCCAGTTAACCCCGTCCTTCCGGCTTTAAAGGCTCAGGTCGCCCCAGCACATATCGCACGGACCACTCTCGCTAAAGTTACTGTACTCGAATACAGAATTTTCATTCTGAGCAACAGCAACCACTTGGAAATTAAGAGTTTTCATATCTCCAAATATTTAATTACTTCCTACTCTATTAGGGCTTTTCGGATTCCGCCTATTCTGTTATGTTTTTTCAAAAATAAGTGTATTTTTTGTTTTGCACAGGTTATTAGTGATTAAGCGTATGATGACAAACATGACCACATCTCTTACAGCGTGTAACAACACCATCGTCAGTATGCGCAGTAATCTCTAAATTGTCATATCCACACTTGTCACATGACAGGGTATATTTATGCCCGAATTTTCTAACCTCGGTACCACTGCCGATACCGAAAAGAAGTGAAACTGCAATACTACCAATAAATCCAGTCAGAAGCCCCATCCAGAAACCATCAGTAATCCAAACAATAATAAATGCAGCCAATACAAGTAGATACACAATCCAATCTATAGCTTCAAAGATTGATCTTAATATTCGACAGAGTATAGCGACAACAATCAATACTATTGTCCATCCAATGAACCCCATGCTTTTTAGATTGTTAAATTATTCATTCTTTACGCTTTTATTCTTACTGAATAACGCTTTGATGCCACTCCCAATAAGACTGAATAGTCCTCCTACAAGAGCAACTATAAGTTTTATTAGCATATTGAATATCCAACCAATTAGTTCAAATATCCATCCTAACATCGTATCAATAATATCGCCGTTTTTTGCCATAATAAAGCAGATTTTTAATTAAACAAAATACCCGGTTGAATTAATATCAACCAGAGGATTTCAAAACTCTTCTCAGCATCCGTTTCCTTGCAAGAAACGGATATTATTATTTAAGTTATTGATATACAGTTAAATAACTACATTTTCAAGCTGATTTGATTAATCAAATTATACTTTTGAGCATAAAAGCGGAAAAAATCTTATATTCCAATGATTTACTATTCTGGATTTTTGCATATCTTTGCATACAGTTTCTGTTTCTTGCAAGGAAACGGATAGGTTTGCATAACAAAAATCACTTTATAAATCTTTAATTATCAACTCGTTTACCCGGTCAATAGTAGATGTGTCAATCGAAGCAAGGTATATCTGCGTGGTGGCTATGGAGTCATGACCGAGGGCGTCCGAAATGACATTGACCGGCACATTCTTCGACTTGGCGATGCTCGCCCAAGCATGGCGCGTGACATACGTTGTAAGCGGAATCGGCAGTTTTACCATACCGGCTATGATTTTCAAGGCATTGTTTACACGGCGCAAAGCCGTTTCGTATTGTTTGCGCTCATCACCTCCGGGATGGGATATAATAGGGAGCAGATAGGGTGAATCTTTGTCAGAATAGCGGTCAAGCAGTTCTTTGATTGGCTTTATGATTTTGATGTGAAGCACTTGGTTCGTCTTATGCCGCCGATAGGTCAGCACGCCGTTCTGAATATCCGTCCTTTTCAAAAAGGCGGCATCTATAAACGATATTCCCCTGCAAAGAAAAAGAAACAGGAACATGTCGCGAGCAGATTCAAGGTTGGGTTTGAATGCGAGGTCAAGGTTCTTGATCCGCTTGATGTCGCTGATTGAAATCGCCCGCTTGAGCGTTTTCTCCGTTCCGGTGAATACCGTGCGGAAAGGATTTCGGTCTTTTGTCAGCCCTTGTTCGACGGCCCGATTATAGACAGCCCGGAGAATACGCATGTAAAAGGATATGGAATTTGGGGTAAGTCCGGCTGATTTCAGGTATGCCTGATAATCCTCCATTATCATCTGGTCTATTGCTGCCAACGGGACGTCCTTGTTATCCCGGAACCGCTTGAAACTGCCGAGTGCAGCATGGTAGTTCTTGGCCGTACCGATGTGATTTAATTGGCGAAGTCGCTCAATGACACTCTCCATAAACATAAAAAGGGTGTTCTCTTTTCCGGTACGCCGGAACTCTGCAATTATATCTTCGGACGAATAACCATGCCCCGGACGGTCGAATCTTTCAATAATCCCGTGCAGCCTTTCCAAATCCCCCTCCAGTTTTCGGGTTATCGCCTGAATAACGGCTGTCCGTTCGCCCTCCGGTGTCGCAACCGGTCTTGACCGTTTATCATCCCATTCATGGGGGAACACCTTATAACCGGTTGTGATTTGCCTGACGACACGGCGGTGAGTTACAAAATAAATGATAGTGCCCGGACGGCCTTCGACTGTCGACGGGCGGAATTTCACTTTTACTGTTGTCATACTTATATTTATTTAATTGATAATGTTTCATTGTCTTAACTTGCGGCATACAAAAATGGTCAGCACGATACAGAGTACAAGAAAAACTGCCGTATAGCCAAGTATTTTCCACAGCATTAGACTGTGTATGAACTGGCTGTTTGCCATGCAGGTACAGACAAAAGCCGCCGCGAGGGAGATGATTACCTCTACCATGCACCAGAAAGCGGTTGCGGAGATAAGCACACGGTCATTCGCCGCGAGGCGTCCGGCCAGCCTTGCGCACTCCCGTTCCATCCTGTCAGCCATCTTCCGGCAGATTTTCTCTCCCTCCTGTTCAAGCGTCTTTCTCGCTTCCTCGCCGACTGTGACCGTGCTTGCCCCACGCAGGGAAGAAACAGCCCCGTCCATTTTAGGCAGGGCTTCCGAAAGTCTGTTTTCGAGCTTTTTCACGTTGGCACTAAGAATGCGGACAGCTTCATAATTGTTTTCCAGCGCGTCGGTCATGCGGTCTCTTTCCTGCATCTTTTCGGCAGCCGGAAGTGCCCCGTCTATTTCCGAGAAATCGAATTTTTTGTTCATAAGCTGTTATCTTTTTCGTCCTGTCCTCGGTTTCTTTCCGATCACCCTTTCCGCTTCACGGGCGCACCGGCGTGCCCATTCCCGTTCGTCCTCGTCCTCGCGTCTTCCCCAAGGCAGGTCGTTGGAATCACCGCCCCCGCCACCTTCCGAAGGAACCGCCGGAGTATCGAGCATCCCGACGAAAAGTGCCGCTGCCATGTCCGTGAGGTCACGGCTGTTGGCTGTCTCTCGGTAGTCGAACTCGTCATTGAATACGTCCAACGCTTCATCGGGAATGAAGAACCGGCGGCTTTCCCCGTCGATGTCGATATGATACGGGCTGGTGCCGGGACGATAGCCGGTGTATTGCGGAACCGGTGCCGTTCCTTGTGCGTGAACCGGAATTGTCCGAGGTGTAGTCGGTACCGGTTTCCTTGCGGCGGGCTGTGTCGAAACAGTCCTTGTCTTGGGAGCCGCGTGCAGTTTTTTCCACGTGCTTTCGAGCTTGGTCGCCATGAGGTTGCGCCCCCTGCCGAGTTCGGAAGCCTTGTATCTGGCACCTCCTTTCTTCAGCACGTAACCGCGCAATATCTTCTTGTTGTCGCGCAGCTCCCAAAACTCATATCCCTTGCTCCGGAGTCTGGCCACGTACTCGTCCCATGACCAGCTTTCCATGGATTGCAGGGTTTCCATGCAGTCCCGGTTCACCTGCCCGATGTTCGTCTCACGTACTTCGGCGGCAGTCGTCCAGCCCCGTTTCAGGGCCACACGCTCGGCTGCCCGTTGTGCCCGCAGGTGTATGTCGTGGTCGTTGTTGATATTTCCCCGTTCATCAATACGGCAGAACGCGCCGTGAAGGTGGGGAATGCCGCTCTTGGATTCCAGATGCAGCCACACCGTGCCTTTGCTACCTTTGAGGTCGGTTTTCGGGGAATAGGTCTTGCCGTTCTTGTCAAGCAGTTCGATGTTGTCGAACTCATCCGTGAAGTCGTCCCACAACCTTTGCCAGTCGTCAATGGTAAAGTCTTTGGTGTGTTCCGGCGCGGGGCTGACCTCGATGCGGATGACGGAATTTTTGACCCGTTTGGACTTCTCCAGCGTCAGCCGCATGGAATCCCATATACCCGTGGCATCCAGACCGGGCGGCAGCAGATTGTCCCCCACGTGGAAGATGCGTTCGGGATGTTTCTTGTTCCTCGATTCTCCCGTGATGTACCTGATGTCATTTATCCCGTGGGAGATTGATTTCGCTTTCCCTATCATGGCTCGTCCTCCCCGTCTTCGCCGTTCCTTGTTCCGCCGGGCAGGCGGTTGGAAAACCGTACCTTGTCGAGCACGTCCGTGACACGCTCGGCCAGCCTGCCGAGTTCCTTGAGCCATTCGAGCATGAAAGGGTAACTGTTAAACATCTGTCTGCGCTTTTCGGGGTTCATGCCACGGAGCGCGGACGTGTAATTCACGAGGTCGCTGCGGCATCCTATAAGGGTCTCCATGACCGCCTCCTGCCTTGCCGTCAGCCTTGCTTTCGGTCTGTAATTGAAAGCCCTTGCCAGCACGTAGCTGCTGACGGTCATGCCGCACTCGGCGGCAAGGCGGCGGATGCGCCGTTTCTGTTCCGCGGTGACTTTGGCGCCGATGTATTCAGTACGGCTGCCGCCGGACGGAAATTCTATGTCTTGCTTGTTGTCTTCTGTCATAACTGTTATTTTATAAGGGTTAAGCGGTGCGAGCTTGCGAGTGCCGCCACCGACGAACTGCCAGTGAGCCGCGAGAGCGCCATGGTAATACCGACCGAAGGGAGGTGAGACCTTGGCATATCTCGAAACTGAAAGACGTTTTCACCTCTCCTGCGGCGTGCCTCCGCTGCCGGATAAAATGCCCATTCAAAGGCCGTTCAAATGCCATTCAGGGCGGGATTGCAAAGGTTTATGACGCGGCGGTTCTGAAAGTCCGTCCATTCCTCGACACAGGTCATGGAAGCGACGGAAGCGGTTTTGGAAGCGTCCACCGCTATCATGCTCAGTCTTTCCATCGTTGCAAGGAGATTGCGGGTTCTTTTTCTCCCTACGTTCCATTCCTCCGCAAGTCTGGTTTCCGAGAACTGGAACTGTCCGGGCTGCAATTCCTGCGGCCTGCGGAATGAATCGCCCCTGCCGGGTGACAGTTGCATCCGTGAAAGCAGGTCATAAAAGAGAGTGTGGTTGCCGATTGTATTGCCGTCGTCATCTTTCGTTGTCCCTCCGAGCCATTCGATTGCCTCCGCGGTAAGACGGATACAGATTGCGCGGAATCCTTGCGGCTTCTTGAAAAGGGATGTTTCCTTGTTCCTTTTGTTTTCTTGCATAATTCAGTAAAAATAAGGGAATGGAGTACCGGCACAGCCTGCAACAGTTTCGACAAGATGTCGTGCGTGGAAATTTCCTTGCCCGTCCGATACCCCGTTCCGGTTTGACATCAGTTCCGGTTCACGTTGGCGGCGGGTTGGGATTGCAGGTGCCCCCGTGCGTCCTCCACCGCCTTGAAGTCGGAAGAGATTCTCATCAGCGCGACGCTGACGCGGCAGAGCTGGCCGATGTCGACAAAATCCTTGACGGCTTCCATCAGTTTTTGCGCGCGTTCCTGACGGTGTTTCATCACGGCCTCGCCATCTGTCCCGCTTTCCTTGGTAAGCCCGTGGTTGAGAAATCGGTTGACGGCCAGCATGTCTGTCGCCTCAATCGTTGCGGTATCGCCATTGCCCGTTCCGTAGCCGACCATTACCCGTATGGAATCGGCCTCGTAGGGGGTACAGCCGCGAAGAAAGTCCAGAATGGTCTGCGCCTTCGCGCTGATTGCGGGCCTGCCCTCTTTCTTTCTCTGTTCCTTGTTCGGGGAATCCTGAACCGCGGTATTCCTGATACCCGGTTCCATGTTCTTTGAATTGTCCATGACTGCATTGTTCTAAAAAAGGTTGATGAATCATTTGTCTTTCTCACGTGCCACCAGATAGCGGGATGCCTCGCTGTCGATCTCGGCCTGCGACTTCACCCGTACCCGTTTCAGCCATGCGTCGAGGTCTTCCTTGGCGAAGAAGCACAGCTTGCCGCCCGGCTTGTAGTAAGGGATTGCGCGGCGCATCATCATCTTGTAGAGATAGCTGGGCTTCAGTCCGAGGTAACGGGCCGCTTCCGTGGTGGTCATCAAATTGCGTTCACTTTCCATATACGTTCATTTTTATTGTCGTTACTTGTACTTTCTTGAAATCGGAATCTGCTGTTTTTCAGACTTTTCCTTTCTTCTGTTTCCGATGCAAAGTTAAGTTTACCCCAAGGTGGGCCAATGGGGGACGAATGGGGAAAGTGCATGAAAAGAAAATGCGCCATACCGTTGTGTATTAACGGTATAGCGCATGGCTATAATGGGGAGATACCGGGCTGAATGGGGAAACGGCGGGCGGTTATGGGGTGCCTTTCAGCCGTCTTGCGTTTTCAACGGCCGTGTCGATGGATTTGCGGAAATCTTGGTTCTCTTTTGTAGCACCTTTGTTGCAAACGTCGCTGCGGTGCTTGTCGTAGTAGGACTTGGATATGCCGCAGCGTTTCAGGAACTCTTCCGACCAGAGTTTCCCGCGCTCGCGCGGCCTGATGGTACGGGCGATGGAAAACACCATGTAACAGACGCGAAGGTTCTCTTTCGGGCGCACGATGACCGCCCGTCCGGTGGGTTTCAGGTTCAGGAAGTTCACGAAGTCGCTGCCCGACAGGTACTCGAACTGGTAGTCGTTGCACACCTCGTAGATGAACAGGCACAGGGCGAGGTCAACGGTGTCCATCCATGCGGCGGTCTCTTGCAGCAGGCTTGCACGGTTCATGGTTCCCCCTCCTTCATGCGTCCGATGTCGGAGATGATGCTTCCGGCGATACCCTGCAGACGCTCCACCAGCACGTCGAGGAACACCGGTTTGAAGCACCAGACGCAGAAATTTCGGTCACGCTCCTGCATCCATTCTTTATATAATAGGTTCGCTTGCGCATGGGCTTGGTCGTACTTCGCCTTTGCCGCGCTACATTCCGCATCGAGCGACCTGTATTCTTCCGAATCCAGAGGCAGGAAATCCAACCGGCTGCTCATCGCCGAATATTCGCTCCATAGTTTTGTGGCGGTTGCTTTCGCTTCCTCATACCGGAGTTCAAGCGGTTTGAGGTGTTCCCTGAAAAGGGTTTCAAAGTCCGCCGCCTGCAACGGTGTCCTGTCGAGTGAAAGGTATTTGTTCGTTTCCGAAAGAAGGGAAGAGGAAAAGTCCAGAAGTTGTCCGGGGTTTTCCTTTACCAGACAGGCAGCCTCCTTGACAAGAAGGTTCGTGTCGTTGAAATCCTGATAGAACAGGGACGGAGGCAAGACCTGTTCAAAAGACAGGCTGCCTTGTCCGTTAGTGGCAAGAAGCGTGTTCACTTCGTGCAACCGTTGTGTTATTTGCCGTATCATCATAGTCGTCAGGAATTGAAAAGGTCGTCCATCGTCACCTCGCTGTGGACAATGCTTCTGTTCTTGCCATTGGCCACGCCATACGTCGTGATAAAGGTATGAACCAATGTCTTGTTGGTCTTGGTAAGTTCCCTGAACAAACCGGAACGGTCACGCAACCGGCGTTCGTATTCGGGCTTGATACGGTATGTGTCCATGCAGAATTTCATCTCGCACAGGTGTATGATCCGGTCAGCCCGCTCTATTATCATGTCTATTTGTCCGCCGGGCATTCCTTCCTCCTTGTTGGGCTTGACCTGCCATGTGGACAAGGATGTAGCCATGCCCCTTATTCCCAAAGCCGACTTGATCTGTTTATGATGTCTCATGCAGACAAGCTCGAAACTGCTGCCCATCCAGTCGAATACATTTCCGGAATCAAGATGATTGCTCCACCATTCATCATCGTGTGAGAGGTTGTCGGCAAGGAACTTGAAATAGAACAGCGAAAAGAAATCCGTAAGCCTGTAAACGGCTCCGCGACGTTTGTTGCCGTACTGAAGCCATTTCTCTATCATATCGGACCTTTCAAGGTTTTTTATCGCCTTGGTTATGTTGCTGCTCTTCGATGATAGTGACTGGAATATGTCCTTGCTTGTCATTCCCGATTCGTGTTCGCTTAGTAGTTGCACGATTGACGTGTACAGGTCGGCATTGTCGAAAAGGGCGTTGTATAGCTCCTCGAACTCCAGTTTCAAAAGTGCGCCTTCATTGAAAAACAGCCGGTCTATATTCTGGGAAAGGCTCAACGCGGGGTCAAGAAGGCTGTAATAAAACGGAACACCGCCAAGCACCATGTATGTCTGGGTAAGCTGGTAACGGTCCCATTCGATGCCTCTGGTAGCGAGATACCGCTCCGTCTCATTCAGCGTAAACGGGGACAGATGCAGGTTACACGTCACTCTGGCATGGAGGCCTCCCTTGTTGGCGACAATCTTGTCTTTCATCCATGAGGTCGCGGACCCCGTGGCGATAAGCATGATGTTCCGCTGTGACATGGCCCAGCCGTTCCAGAAGTTTTCAAGGGCCGACACGAATATGGATTTTCCCGAATCCATCCAAGGCATTTCATCTATGAACACAATCCGTTTACGGTCAGCGGGCAGGGACGACAGGTATTCTTCAAGGGCATAAAAGGCTTCATCCCAGTTGCTTAAATGGGAGAACTTTTTTTCCGAATAACTGTTGAGCACATTCAGGAAGTTGTTCAACTGTCTGCGGGTGGTCATTCCATGCGCACCGACATATTTAAAATCAAACTTCCGGTCGAAAAATTCTTCAATCAGGAATGTCTTTCCGATACGCCGCCTGCCGTAGACTATGACCAGCTCCGATCTGTCCGAGTTCAGGCATCTTTCCAGTTCCGCGTGTTCTTTGTCGCGGCCAATAAGTTTATCCATACTTTCATGTTTTGATGCAAAATTACGCATTTGGAATTGCCCAAGCAAATTTTTAGAACCACTTATTTGAAATTATCTATGAGATATTACGCTGTAAATTCAGATATAAGGTTTTGTAAGGTTTATGAACTGCGTCCATAAATCTGAAATTATCTATCTCAATCAAGAAGATAAGTTCAGGTTTATGTATCTGACAAACAGATATGCCGAGTTTTGACCTCTTCGGATTGAAATCTGACAGGGAAGGTCAAAATTCGGCAATTATTCAAATAGGGTTGGAACCGGTGGTAATGGAGTACAACGCAGGATGTCAGCCAAATACGCTATCAACCAGATTCACCGCTTCAACTTTCTTGCTGTCAACGATTTTCGCGTAAATCTGCGTGGTCTTCACGTTGGCATGGCCGAGCAGCTTGCTCGTGGTATAAAGGTCCGCACCGAGGGTAAGCATCATCGTGGCGAACGTGTGGCGGCTCGTGTGATAGGTGATTTTTTTATTGATTCCTGCCGTTGCCATCCATTTGGCCAGTACCTTGTTGATGTTGGGTTCTGCCGGGAGTCCGGCAAAGACATGCAGCCCGTCTTCCGCACCGTTCCTTTCAGGCAGCCAACGGACGGCATGGCGGGAAAGAGGCAAATAGATCGGTGTGGTAGTTTTTTTCATCACGGTTGACATCCGGTATTGTTCCCCGTCCTGAACAATATCTTTCCATCGTAAGGCATAGACATCGCTTAACCTCAAACCGCAGTAACAGGCGAAAAGATAGGCACGCTTCACGTCTTCACGAGGGCATTCCGTGTCGATCAGAACTTTTATCTCGTCAATGGTCAGGTATTCACGTTTGGATTCCGGCACCTTGATACGCTCCGTGGGGGCCAGTGTCATTATCGGGTTCTCCGGGATAACTTCGGCACGGACGGCGGCGTTGAGTGCCGTGGAAAAATAGCCCACGTAGTCCGCTGCGCTTTTGGGTGAAAGCGGCTTGTCCCACCGGGTCTTGTAGGTGTGCTGAATCCAGTCGATGAAACCCAGACACCAGTCCTTGTCAATCTCTCTCATCCTCACCTTTTTCTTGTAAAGGGGAAGCAACCGGCAGACTGTCCGTAACAGTTTCAGTCCTCTCGCGCCTTTTCGTTCCTGTTCGGCAAGATAGGTTTCCATCCAGTCGTCCAGCAGCATTTTGGAACGGACGGATGTCTTTTTCAGTCCGGCCTTCGAGTGGGTCAGTTCGATGATGCGTTTTGATTTGATGGCTTCTACCGCCGCTTTTGTGGCACGGTTCTGCTCCTTGACCATAGGATTGATTTCGGGCAATAGGTATAGTTTCAAGAACTCGTAACTGCGTTTTCCGTCAACATAGATGTCGAGATAATAGGATTCCGAACCGTCGGCGAGCTTCTTCGTGCGCACCTTTACCGGTTCCTTGAGTCTGGTTGATTTCCTTGTTGTTGCCATATATAATAATGTATTTAGAATGCGTCGTCAACCAAGGCGATTGCATCGTCCTTTTTCTTGTCTACTATTTTCGCATAAACCTGTGTGGCACGCACGGAACGGTGGCCGAGGATTTTGGAAACGGTATAGATGTCCGCTCCGAGCGTCAGCAGCAGCACCGCGCATGAATGACGTGCCGTGTGAAATGTCACGTTCTTCTTTACGCCTGCCTTATCAGCCCAGTTCTTGAGACTGACACAAAGGTTGCTTGTATTGGGCAGCCCTCCAAAGACAAGGCCATCCGGTGTGCAGCCATTACGTTCCGGCAACCATTTTACCGCTTGGGACGAAAGGGGGATATAAACGGGATTCGTGGTCTTTGTCATAACTACAGACACGAGCCATTGCCCGCCTGATGTGGAGATGTCACGCCAGCGCAATTTCCGTATGTCACTGATACGAAGTCCGCAAAAACAGGAAAACAGGTATGCCTGCCGTACCTGCTCGTTAAAGAATGGCGTGGCTATCATTTTCTTTATCTCCTCGATGGTCAGAAAATCCCGTTTGCTTTCGGGAACTTTGATTTTCTCGGTCATCTCCAGTTTGTACCAAGGATTTGATTCAATCAGTCTTTCACGCACAGCCTCGTTCAAAGCGGTACGCAAAGTGGTATAATAGGAATGGGCCGTCTTGGGAGTAACCTGTTTTCCCCATGCGGTCTTGCAGGAAGAGCGAAGCCAGTCGATATAATCAAGGTAGAATTGTCTGTCCACATCACGGAGCCTGACATCTGCACGGAATTTCAGCAGGTTCTTGCGGGCGTTGTCGATTCCGTTCAGGTCGCGTGCTCCCCGGTGTTCGTGGTTCTTGCGGACAATGGCCATCCAGTCGGACAGCAGCATATCGGAAGATTTGCTTTCCGGTACTGTTTCCACCTTCGCATTGAGCAGGGCTTCTGTCCGTTCTCGCTGAATATCTTCCGCCTTGCGGAGTGTCTGCGCATTTTGCCGCCTTGCTTTGGCAGATGTTTCCGGCATGAGGTAGAGTTGCAGAAACTCGTACTCATGCCCGCCGTCTACGCTACGGTCAAGAAACAGAGATAAACGTCCGTCCGCCAGTTTACGGTGACGTAACTTGAACGGAGATTTCTCTATTAATGATTTCTTTTTTCTTCCCATTGTATATCAGCGATTTATATCCATATACAAAGATAACAAATAATCCGGATATAAGTATCGTTTTAGGTAACAAAAATGTCGAATAATAGAGATTTTTAAGGAATACAACAGAAATCATCATTACTTAATAATATATTGATAATCAGTATTTATATAGATTTTATCTGTTTTTATTTTCCCTTCGTTTCAATACATTGGCTAATGGGCGACGATATACTGCCAGCAGATCCTGCTGGGGATGCTGACGATATTCGGCCCGATACAGTGGGCTTTCAGCCTGCTGCCCAAGTGGGAAGGCGCATGGGCGAAATGGATCACGAGGTATCTGACCGTGCATTTCTAC
>CASFRN010000037.1 GCA_949296855.1 uncultured Bacteroides sp.
TACGTTGCAAAAATATACTGAAAGTCAGGGAAATCCAAAAAGCACCCGTGAAGTGTTAAAAATGAAATGGTATTGAAAAACAATGATTTGTAGATGATTAGTCGTGGTAGTTTGTGGTTGGTTATATGGCTCTAATTACAAAACATGAATGCATGGTCTTCTATTGATTTAATCGTATTAGGTAATGTGATAGAAGTTAACCCATAGCATAACCAAAATGCTTCTTTAGGAATGGAAGTCGCTCCATCTGATATAATAACTTTTAAATTTTTACAATCTGAAGATATTGGTGGATGTTCGCTCATAAACCGAATTGGTAAGGTAATAGTAAGATTTTCCCCTTCAAATACATATAATCCCAAAGAATCTACGGTTTCAGGAATTTCAACTGTAAAATCTTTACAACCGCTGAAAGCACCCCATCCGATGTATTTGACACTTTCAGGAATAATCATTCCCTTAAGATTTGTGCATCCTTTAAAAGCATAGTCGTCTATTAATGTAAGATTATTAGGCAGAGTTACTTCCGCAAGTTTGGTGCAATTTTGAAAAGCACCAGTTTCTATTGATGCTGCACTATTGATAGTAATACGAGTAAGGTTGTGACATTCTTCAAAAGCAACCATCTCTATAGAAGTTACTTTATTAGGAATCGTTATTTCAGTAATACCCGAATGGCTAAAAGTATAAGCTTCTATAGAAGTTAAATTATCCGGAAGAACTATATGGGTTAGTTTGGGACAGTCTTTAAACGCATGGCTCCCTATTGATGTTACCGTTTGGGGTATTATTACGCTTTGAAGGACAGGGCAACCAATAAAAGCGAGCGACCGTATCGAAATCAAGTTGTCTGGCAAAATAATCGTTTGCAAACCTTGACAATTTGTGAACATAGAATCTCCAATTGTATTATCTGTCGGATAAAGACCGTGGGTCGTCGTGTAATATGGTTCGCCATCCCCTACAATTGTCGCTTTCGACATATCCAAATACGTAAGGTAAGTAGAAAAGTTAGCTCGCTTTCTTCCTGCCATTCGAGCCAATAATTCAAGGTCTCTTCCTCCTAAGAATCCCGAAACCTCCAATTCCGTTATTTTATATGCGTCTTCTTCCGGAATCATGTCAGGCAAATCGCCCGGCTTCTCCACATGAATCTTTACCCTTACCGACTTGGAAGCCTGACTGACCGTCAACGTATCCGCTACGCCCGATCCGGTATTCCGGAAGATGACTTGGGCGGTGCGTGACGTGCTGCCCGTGTTTTCCGCCACTTGCAAGTATTTGGTGTATTCCTGCAAGGCGCGTGAAGACGTTTCGCTGAGCCAATCCGTATCGGGAAGCTGCATTTCGAAGTCTACATTGGCATTCAACTTCACCTCTACCGTTCCGCCCGCACTGCTTACGCTGATGCTGTCTTCCGACAAGATGATGGCACCCTTTCGGCGTTGCGTCACCTCGAAGCTCCGGCTCTCGCTTCCGGCACGCAGGGTGACGGTCACGCTGCGGTCATCGTACGTCTCGTTGGGCTGGGTGGTGATAGTTACGGTGTGCGTGCCGGCTTCTCCGCTCATTGGCTCTACGCTGCACCAGTCCGTGCCGCTCCGTGTTTCAGCCACTTGGATACTCCACGCCGTAGCGGCGGTAAACGTAAAAGTCTGTTCATTAGAGGTGTCGTTAAAGGTGAAGTCTGTGGTAGGGAAGTCCTCTATCACTTCTTCCTGAGGCTGTTCCTGAGGCGTTTCTTTGGCATCCTCGCCGCAAGCGTTAAGCAATGTGCAGAGGGTAAGCGTCGTGCAGAGCAACACGCACGTGCTCAGAAGGTTTGTCTTTTTCATATCGGTATAAGTTTTGTGCCTGACAAACTCCCCACGGCAGACGAGTTAAAAACAACGGGTTGGCAATAGCGGCCGGTATAAAAAGAAAGGCGCGGGAGTCTGTACCTGTTACTCGTCCCACTGTTTGAGGCTCTCGCATTGCCCACTCTGTCAGAACGAGCAACGCAGAAGCCCACGCCGATATGGATACGACAAACCTTTGCACCTTCCGGAAAAGGCACAAGGAGAGTATATGCATACCACGCAGGCATCTACCGTTGCTTTGCTTTTGACAGAGTTTAAAACTTGCGAGATTCCAAACAGTCAAAGACAAAAGCGCAAGTAAACGCCTTTTTCTTTATATAATATAATAAGGTGTCCTTTCCCTTCGCTTCGCCCTTTGGGGCAATGGGAAAGAACATTTACAAATGAACGAAAAACTATCGGAATAAGCAACTTTTCAGCCGTTTTTTTTACCTTGTCCGCTTTAATCTTTATTTTGCATAGCACACAGATGACACAGAAGTTCACAGAGGAACACAGATTTTTATTTTCTATGCAGACACTACGGGCAAGCTTTATCCGATAGGCATACAGAGTCTCGAAGAACTCCGCAAAGGAAAGTAAGCAAGTCCGTAAAGCCAAACGGCTGTTCCGTCCTACCCTTCTCAGTCCTTGCTTAATCCTATATACCCAGGACTACAGTCCTGCCCTATTAGGATTACAATCCAACTCCGTCAAGACAGCTGTCCTGACTATACAGGATTTTTTATGCAATAATGGTGTGCGGCAAACTGCCTTGTTATACTCTGCACAGAATGTATTTGTGCATTTCTGTTGATGTTTCTGATAGCACACAGATGACACAGACGGACACAGATTTACACAGATTGATTAAGGCTGCGCTGTGTCCATAGAAAAAAATAAAATCTGTGGTCATCTGTACCCTTTCTGTGTCATCTGCGTGCTATAAAATGCACAAACTCATACAGCGCAAATATATGCACAACGCATAAAAAGAATGAGCGGGAAGTCTCTCCGCTTAAAAGGAAAGAACCTCCCGCTCTCTTGTCTATGTGAATGAAACGGCTTGAGATGCACTTTATTTCGGTTGCTTGCCGATGTATGCCAAGATACCTCCGTCTACATAGAGGACGTGACCGTTGACAAAATCGGAAGCGTCTGAAGCCAAGAATACAGCCGGACCCATCAGGTCTTCGGGTGTTCCCCAGCGGGCAGCCGGAGTCTTCGAAATGATAAACGCATCAAACGGATGACGTGAACCGTCGGCTTGGCGTTCGCGCAACGGAGCTGTCTGCGGCGTAGCTATATAGCCCGGGCCGATGCCGTTGCACTGGATGTTATATTCTCCGTATTCGGAAGCGATGTTACGGGTAAGCATCTTCAGTCCGCCTTTGGCAGCCGCGTATGCCGATACCGTTTCGCGTCCCAACTCGCTCATCATCGAGCAAACGTTGATAATCTTTCCGTGTCCTTTCTTAATCATGCCGGGGATAACGGCTTTCGACACAATGAACGGAGCGTTCAAGTCGATGTCGATCACCTGACGGAATTCGTCTACCGTCATGTCGCACATCGGAATGCGCTTGATGATGCCGGCATTGTTTACCAGAATGTCAATCACGCCCAACTCTTTTTCAATCTGTGCCACGAGAGCCTTTACCGCTTCTTCGTCGGTCACGTCACAAATGTAACCTTTCGCGTCGATGCCTTTTGCCTTATAATCGGCAAGCGCTTCGTCCAAGTGCTTTTGCGAACGGCAATTGAACGCAATCTTAGCACCTGCTTGTGCAAACGCCTCGGCAATGGCAAAACCGATGCCATACGCACCGCCCGTCACAAGAGCTACTTTGCCTTCCAATGAAAAATTAACCATAATGTTTTAGTTTTAATTATTAAGTTAAATAACTATCCGTATCGGCTTATTCCGTATGGTTTGTGGGCACGGAGTCCGGTAACGCCCACAAATATACGGATTTATTTTTTATTGTGCCAATATTTCACAAATCTTATCTTGAAAAAGACGAGCTTTTCTTCCACTCATCGCATTTTGGTTAATTATAACGAAGGCAAGCATATCGCCGTTACCCGCCTGCACGTATCCGGCAAGCGAACTCACTCCTTTTACCGTACCGGTCTTGGCATGCACGTTACGGAAAGTTTTCCCCTTCCGCATCCGGTAGCGGAGTGTTCCGTCCACCCCCGCAACGGGCAGCGCTCCGTAAAAGGACGCGAATATTTCTTGACGGGAATAAGCGTATTTCAGGTAAGCGAGCATCAGGTCGGGCGACACGTAATTATACATCGACACGCCGCTCCCGTCTACAATGCTATAATCATCGGGATCCTTCCCTATCGCCTGCCGCATGAACCGATTCACCGCCCGCTGGGCATCTTCTGCCCCTATCCTTTTATTTTCCCCTCCGCGGATAGCCAGGTGGTAAAACAAAGCTTCGGCGGAAAGGTTGTCGCTTTTCTTCAAAGCCCGCTTCAATACTTCTTCCAACGGACGGGACACCTTATATAATAAGGTAGCTTCTTCGGGACAAATTCCGCATTTCACCGAATCGACGGCGATGTGTTCCTGCGCTAATTGGTAACGAAACGTATGGATGAAAAACTCTTGCGAGGCAAACATGTTCAGTGTCCGTCCGGTAGCACGGCTGGCATTGCCTGTAATATGAATGGTATTGCCATTGTACAGCCAGTCTCGCGTGATTTCCAGAGGTTTAATGTGAGGGATATGGCTCACGGCACGATTGTCTACCGCATAATAGTCGGAACGCGGAAAGACTTCCACTTCAGGGCGGCTTCCTTTTTGGCCTGGCTTTACCGATACGTTTACACACCCTCTGTTCAACATCAACGGAGAAAGATAAGGCTGGAACGCATTGGGGGTATCATCCCATGCCCAGCCGGTCCCCCAGTAAATGGAATCCATCGCCGACACATCCGCCACCAGGTTTCCACTGACACGATTGATGCCCGCACGGTGTACCGCATCGGTCAGCCGGCGCAAATCATCTTCCATGAATTCCGGGTCGAACCCACCCACAACATACAGATTGCCCTGCAAAACGCTATCCGCACCGATGGCTCCCGTATAAGCCAGACGGGTATCGAAGGTGTACGATTCGCCCAACCGGTCTAAAGCCGTAACCGAAGTGATGACCTTCTCGATGGAAGCCGGGCGGTAAAGTTTTTGGTCTTGATACGTATAAACCGGCTCGCCTTTCGTAAGATTGAAGACCGAAATGCCCACTTCGGATGTCTGTAAAAGGGCAGCAGACGAAACCAGCGAGTCGAGCCGGGCGGTTACGCTCTGCCCGTATAGCCGGAAGATTCCTGCCCAAAGCAATAGAATAAGGCTTAATTTTCTCATAAACTATTCTTGATTAATTCATTCAGAAACGCAGGTTAACGCAGATTCCCGCAAATAATTAGTTAATTATTAACCGCGTCAATCTGCGAAAATCTGCGTTTCCATTTATCATCCTCTCATCTTGTATATGCAAATCACAAGTCTCTAAACAATTCGCCCACCGTGGGATGCGGGAATACATACCTCCGGAAAGCGTCTAACGTACATCCGTCTTCTACCAGCATACCGCCCAACACAATAAGTTCGGAAGCCGGATTGCCCAACAAATGCACGCCCAATACCTTATTACCGGCATCCACCAATACTTTCATCCACCCGTTCTCGCCTTCATTCTCGGCTACAAAACGCCCGGAATAGGTCATCGGGAACTTGATTGCCCGGTATGCGATGCCTTCCTTTTGCAAGGCTTCTTCGGTCTTCCCTACCGATGCCACTTCGGGATGCGTATAGACCACACCCGGTATAGCACGATAGCTCATCCGCTCTGCCTTGCCTAAGATAGCCCCTACGGCGATTTCGGCTTCCCGTACCGCCGTATGCGCCAAGAGGGAAACTCCGTTCAGGTCTCCGCACGCATAAACATTCGGAACCGAGGTGCGGAGTTGCCCGTCCACCTTGATGCATCTTCGGTCGGTATATTCCAAGCCTAAGTTTTCCAGCCCGAAACCTTCCGTCACCGGACGCCGGCCTACGCTCAAAAGCAATTTCTCTGCCGCTACACAAGCTTCCTCGCCCTCCGACTCGTAACATACGTAAATGCCCGAATCGTCTTGCTTCAACTGGGTCACCTTCGCTCCCAACTTGAAGACAACGCCCCGTTTGGCGTATTCAGCCCGAAGCAACGAAGCGATTTCCCGGTCGATGCCGTTCAGTATCTCGTCCATCATCTCGATAACGGTCACTTTCACACCCAAATCGCAGAAGAACGAAGCGAACTCCATGCCGATAACGCCTCCTCCCACAATCACCAGCGATTGGGGAAATGCCTTATTATCAAGTGTTTCTCGGTGCGTCCAATACGCCACTTTATCAATGCCCGGAATAGGCGGGATAACCGTCCGGCTTCCCGTGCAGAGTATCAGGTTCTCGCATTCATACACCTCTTCCCCGCAACGCACGGTGTTCCGGTCCACGACATACGCCTCTCCGCTCACTAGCGTGACATGCGCCGCATTCAGCTTCGCCTTGATGCCCAACACCAACTTACGCACCACCTTCGACTTGCGTGCTATCATCTTCGGCAAATCGCACGTAACTGCATCGGCACTTACATTATACTTGCGCGCGTTCTGGCACGTATATGCAAGCTTCGACGCATATAAGAGCGTTTTCGTGGGGATGCATCCTTCGTTCAGGCATACGCCCCCTACGTTATTCTTTTCAAATAAGACCACACTCAGCCCCGCCTTGCCAGCCAGTTCGGCGGCGGTATATCCGGCAGGTCCTCCACCGATAATCGCTACTTGGTATTTCATGGTATCTTCGTATATAAGGTTCGTTTATTCTTCTACGTATTCCATCATCGGATTCGCCTCTTTCATGCTGGCGATGAACTCCTTCCGGTCTTTCGGGTCGACGGTGGCATGCCCCTTGGTGTGTCGCAACACGATTTGCTGGCTCTTCCACGCCTTTTTGCGGTAAATCAGTTTCGATATGCCATGGAAACGCGCCACGCCCGTAAATCCCCGGCGGAGCCATACATCCCCGTTGTCCCTTATCTGGATGCGGCTCAAAAGCTGGTCTAATGTCAATCCCAACGGAGCTACCAACCCGAGCAAGCCCCAATAATTCTTACTGTCCAAGCAAAGCCAGACTATCGCCAATGCTAATACCACGATGAGGGTAATCCACTGGTACGAGATTTTCCGGACTCTAAATGATTTTGCCATAATATTCCCTTATTTAAATTGTTTCCTTTTTTCTATCCAGCGAATGAACTCTTCACCGTTTTGGGGAGAGACTTGCACTTTCTTGTTTTCCCCTTCCGAAAGATAAACGACTTCCACCCGGTCCTGCGACAAAGCCGGCGCTATTGAAACCGACCTTACCCGGCGCATCGACTTTATCGAAGACAAGCCTATCGCTCTATCCGGCACAAAACGCCCGCTTTTGATTTCCAATGTCCCTTCAACCGTCACAACATAACGCGTATGAACCAGCATTTCGATTTCGAACACCATGACCGCCGCCGCTAGGACCGCAAGCAAGATATAATGAAACCAAAAGAAATCGAACAACAAAAAAGCCGTAACGGCCATCATCATCCAATACCATCCGTCCACTTTAGAATGAAATGTCCTATTCATCGCCTTTACTCTTTTAATTTAGGGTGAAGATAGTAAATTTTATCGAAAATCATGACATTCGGAAAAGTTCTTTTGAAAAAAAACAAAGATACCGTACATACGTAGCACTTTTTTTGTAGTTTTGTGACAATATATACACATTTCATAGTATGATAAGGAAATTTGATTTTCTCGTTATCGGCTCAGGAATTGCCGGAATGAGTTTTGCGCTTAAAGTGGCGCATAAAGGATCGGTCGCGTTAATCTGCAAAGCCGGACTGGAAGAAGCCAACACCTATTTTGCACAAGGAGGAATCGCCTCCGTGACCAATCTGAAGGTGGACAATTTCGAAAAACACATTCATGACACCATGGTTGCGGGTGACTGGATAAGCGACCGTGCCGCCGTAGAAAAAGTGGTGCGCAACGCTCCCGCACAAATCGAACAATTAATCCAATGGGGTGTAAACTTCGATAAAAAAGAAAACGGAGAGTTTGACTTGCACCGCGAAGGCGGGCACTCGGAGTTCCGCATCCTGCATCATAAAGACAATACCGGGGCTGAAATCCAAACCAGCCTGATAGAAGAAGTGAAACGTCACCCGAACATTACCGTCTTTACCAACTTCTATGCCGTAGAAATCATTACCCAACACCACTTGGGCATCATCGTTACCCGCCATACGCCGGGCATTAAATGCTATGGCGCATACGTGCTGAATGAAGCTACGGGCGAAGTGGATACCTTCCTCTCGAAGGTTACGGTAATGGCTACAGGCGGATGTGAAGCGGTTTACCGCCATACGACAAACCCGTTAGTAGCCACCGGAGACGGCATCGCCATGGTCTATCGTGCCAAAGGCATCGTAAAGGATATGGAGTTCATCCAGTTCCACCCGACCGCCTTATACCATCCGGGCGACCGCCCCAGCTTCTTGATTACGGAAGCCATGCGAGGCTATGGAGGCGTGTTGCGCAACTTGTCTGGAGAAGAATTCATGCAAAAATACGACCCACGCTTGTCTTTGGCTCCGCGCGACATCGTAGCCCGTGCCATCGATAGCGAAATGAAACAACGGGGAGAAGACCATGTGTACCTTGACGTGACCCACAAAGACCCCGAAGAAACCAAAAAACATTTCCCGAACATCTATAAGAAATGCCTGAGCTTAGGAATCGATATCACCAAAGATTACATCCCTGTAGCCCCAGCCGCCCATTATCTGTGCGGAGGTATTAAAGTAGACCTAGACGGGCAATCGAGCATCAAACGCCTCTATGCCTTAGGCGAATGTTCTTGCACCGGCTTGCATGGAGGAAACCGCTTAGCCTCTAATTCGCTTATTGAAGCTATCGTATATGCCGACTCTGCCGCTAAGCACGCTTTGAGTGTACTCGACCGGTACGATTTCAACGAAGATATTCCCGAATGGAATGCGGAAGGCACCATGAACAATGAAGAGCGCATCTTGATTACGCAAAGCATGAAAGAAGTAAATCAAATAATGGAATCCTACGTAGGAATCGTACGGAGCAACCTCCGCTTGGTACGTGCATGGAACCGTCTGGATATCTTATACGAAGAGACCGAACGCTTGTTTAAGCGCGTGAAAGCTTCCCGTGAGATATGCGAACTGCGCAACATGATTAATGTAGGCTATCTGATAACCCGCCAAGCCATGGAACGGAAAGAAAGCCGAGGCTTGCATTATACCATCGACTATCCTCATCCTATAAGAAATGAACAAGAACAAATCTAATTAGTAGAAAAAGCCTCTCACAGAAACTTGTACTTCATGCATATTTCTATGAGAGGCTTTTCTAATTCCAATTAGAATCATTTAAGATTATCACCATTGCATACAAAAAAAGGCCTCGACTTCTAGAAACAAAGTCGAGGCCTTCAAGACGGCGGCTACCTACTCTCCCGCTTGCGCAGTACCATCGGCGTGACGGAGCTTAACTTCTCTGTTCGGAATGGGAAGAGGTGGAACCTCCGTGCCATAGCCACCTGAATATCAAATATCGTAA
>CASFRN010000038.1 GCA_949296855.1 uncultured Bacteroides sp.
AAATATATCAATATTAAAGTCATTCTATTCTATATTTTCGTTTCAAATTCAGCAAAATCAGTGTTGCTTGCTTCAATCCGCATCTTACAATGTTGGCTTCCGCGTAAAATGGATTCACAAATGGTTACTCGGAATGTTCTGCCATTCCACAACGAATGTAAGACATAAAGGATGCTCTGTCTGGAGCATTCGCAGAGCAAAGGTGTTGATACATAGCCTTGTTTGTGAAGCCCGCAGGTGCATTCCATGAAATATAAATTATAGACGGAACCTTTCTCTATCGTTTCGCATCTTACTCCCGGCAATTCATTGGTTTTGGCGAAAAACTGGTCAAAGTCTCCAGCAGCCTGTTCATACAAGTCTTTATAAACCTGAAGCGTGCCGCATTGCACACAGTTCTTGCCGCACTCATGGAAGAATGTTTCCCTCTGCGCTTCCGTCAGTTTGGCGATGCCTTTCTCAAATCCTTTGAACCAATCAGATAATTCCATATTATTTTTTAGAAATTTGTTCCTTTATAGCTCTCGTTTCAAGTAAATCATATCCTTCAGCGTCTTGCCATCTTCCACAATCGGGTGGTCGTAGTTCTTGGTGAAGAAGTCGGATACGGTATGCGAATAGATGAAGCCGCAATGCTTGTAGAAAGAGATTGTTTGCCCGCTATCGCCAGTGCCGGCGAGGAACGTGTGGAATCGGCCCTTGTAATGCCCGCGTATATACGAAATCATTTCCCGTCCATACCCTTTCCGTTGAAAGAGGGGATGAACCGCCAGATTCTTCAATTCCAATACGCCATCCCCCTCATCAGTAACCACAGCTATGGCTACGGGTGTTGCTGCTTGATTCTGCATGACAAACATTTCGCCTTGCTCTAAATATCTGTCAATCATAGATTCCTGTTCATCTCCAAGAAGCAAAAGAGGCAGGTAACGTTTCTTATCGGTTATAACAGGTAGAATCCGGACTTGATTTGTTTCCCATTCCTCTTTTGTCAGTCTCATGAAATGCTCAGTGCGGACATCGCCTAGCGGAGACGTTTTACCTTCTTCTGTATGGTGGAAACGAAAACCGCACTTCTCCATCACCCGGCGCGACTTCACGTTGCCGTCATAATACCCGCACCAGACGGCGGTCATTTCCAAATCCTCAAAACATCTTCGCAGTAGGCAACGCACGGCTTCGGGTATCAGTCCTTGACCCCAATAGGGCTTGCCTATCCAGTAGCCTATCTCCGCCTCGCCCGCTTGCATTTCAGCGCTATGCAAACCGTCCCCAAACATGATTCCCACGCTGCCTACCGGCTCGTCCGTCGCTTTCAATACTACCGCATACGTTTCGGGAGCGGCAAATACCGTGCGGATTATTTCCAAGCTGTCCGCTACCGAAGTATGCGGACGCCAACCCGCAACGGGACCGATGGCAGGGTCCTTGGCATATCGGTACAACGCTTCCGCATCCGACTCTCGCCAAGGACGGAGAAGCAAGCGTGAGGTGGTCAATTGATTGGCTGTTTCCTGCTCCATTGCACTACATTACTTAAGTTTTGGCAAAGATAACATTTATACCTTTAGTTCTTCGATTTCTTTTTGCAGATTTTCCAAAAAGCGTGCAGCATGTGCGCCATCCATCTGCGTATGATGGAACTGAAAAGAAACAGTCAATGTCCGTTTCCACCAATGCCGTTTGTATTTGCCCCAAATCAGAAACGGATTATTGAACACACCGCTATACATGCCTACTGCCCCGTCTATCTCATACCCGGCAAGGGCAGACGTACCAATCACCATGCTATCCGTCAAGTCATGGTTTTGGCAGCTTTCGGCAACTTGCTTCGTCAGCCTTAGGTAATCCGCATTGAACTGCTGCAAATTATCGGAAAAAGGGACATCGCAGGAACTGACTTCACCCTCCCGATTAGCTACAATGGTGCAAACGGCAAGATTGTCATATTGCATCAACTTCTTGCCAACAGGCAGCATATAGAACTCTTTAATACTGCTTGCCGCTTTTCCGACACACCAGCACATCAGCATATTGAACTTTAATCCAGTCCGTTTGCTGATGTGAGCAAGGTGGGTAACATTTACTTTCTTGAAAAAGGTGAGCATGGGCATGGGCGCATTCATCCACATCTCGAATGCGTAGGCACGGGTCGTTTCTTTTGGATTTACTTCTTTCATTCTATCGTTCTTTTTTAGTTAAATAAGCGCAAAGGTAAGCCGGCTATCAAACTATGGATAGAATAAAAGGGACATTATGTAGGGTCGTTAAACAAATCGGAATAAGGTTTGCATACATTTAGCAACGATAAAGGGGTATAACCGCTGAATTGTTTAAACTCCCGAATAAAATGCGACTGGTCAGCGTAACCGCATTGATAGGCCAACTGAGCTTGATTTGCATCTTCCTGATAATGCTGCAACAGTTTCAATGATTTCTGGAAACGGACTATCCTTACATATTCTTTAGGATTTGTGCCTACCAGTTCTTTAAACAGACGTTCAAACTGTTTCTTGCTTAAACAGGCGATAGAAGCCAGTTCGATGACGGGAATAGTAGGCATTGCGAATAGTTGTTGGATTGTAGCGGCTATTCTTTTGATGTTGTATTCTGTTTTTAAGGTCAATGCATCTGCTATTTGGGATAACAGCCAT
>CASFRN010000039.1 GCA_949296855.1 uncultured Bacteroides sp.
CCGTCATTGAGCAATTTGCGCAATGCCGTGAAATAATATTCCTGCCCGTTTGCCTTTTCGGGCATATAGATGGCTTCCACCCCGTACGACAAGGCAAGATGGCGCATGGTCTTTTCCTTATAGCAAATGGCCAGTACCGGATATTTCCCGCGGAATGCAGCCAGGCTGCGTGCCGTACGCCCGCTGAAACTGTCGGTGATGATGGCGCGGATA
This sequence comes from uncultured Bacteroides sp., assembly GCA_949296855.1. Classification (GTDB taxonomy): domain Bacteria; phylum Bacteroidota; class Bacteroidia; order Bacteroidales; family Bacteroidaceae; genus Phocaeicola. Next base: position 214 of record CASFRN010000039.1, read on the forward strand.
GGCATGAGGGTCGTAGCGCGTACCGCCTGTTTTGCCAGGAAGCTGGTCACATCGGTATTCTCGGGAGTCAAGGGGATAGGAATGTCGTTTTCCTCCATCTTGTCTTTCTCGGCTTGCGCAGCCACTTTCGTCATGGTCTTCACGGCTTCCACCGGATATTTCCCGTATGCCGTCTCGCCGCTCAGCATCAACGCATCCGTACGATAGTAAATGGCATTCGCGATATCGGTCACCTCCGCACGGGTCGGGCGCGGGTTGTTAATCATCGTATGAAGCATTTGGGTAGCTACAATCACCGGCTTGCGCGCCAAGATACATTTCTTGATGAGCTTGCGCTGGATGCCCGGGATACGCTCTTGGGGCACTTCGATTCCCAAGTCTCCACGAGCCACCATAACCCCGTCTGCCACCTCCAGGATTTCGTCAATATTGTCTACGCCTTCCTGGTTCTCAATCTTCGCGATAATCTGAATGTCGCTATTGTGCGCGTCGAGTATCTCGCGGATATCCAGCACGTCCTGCTTGTTGCGCACAAACGAGTGGGCAATGAAGTCGATGTCTTTCTCAATGGCATACAGGATGTTGTTGCGGTCTTTCTCGGTAAGCGAAGGAAGATTGATGCGTACGCCCGGCACGTTCACGCTCTTACGGTTGCCCAGCGTGGCATCGTTGCATACTTCACAGAACAAGGTATCTTCGTTCTTATCCACCACCCTCAGCTCCAAATCACCGTCATCAATCAGCACATCCGCCCCAACCGAAAGATCGTGTACGAATCCCGGATAGCTGACCGCAATGCACTCATGCGTAGTCTCCCGGTCGGGATTTCCCACGATGCACACCTTTTCGCCCGTCTTGAAGTCTATATGCCCTTCGGCACTCGCCGTAGTACGCACCTCCGGCCCCTTGGTATCCATCAAGATGCCAATCCGGTTCGATACCTGACGCACGTTGTTAATCAATTTCTCGAATCCCTCGCGGCTGGCATGAGCGGTATTCATGCGCACCACGTTCATTCCTGCATTAAACAAGTCTCTGATAAAATCAACATCGCAACGCAAGTCAGATATAGACGCCACGATTTTTGTTTGTTTGAGCATCATATAGTTTTAAGTTTTTAGTGTTTCGCTAATAAAGCCTCCATCGCCAGCCGGTACGAATCAAGCCCGAAACCGCAAATCACCCCGCGGCACGCGCAAGCTATCATCGACTTGTGGCGGAACTCCTCGCGTGCGTGTACATTAGATATATGCACCTCGATAACAGGAGCGGACACCGCACGGATGGCATCCTGCAAGGCAATGGAAGTATGGGTATAGGCTCCGGCATTCAGAATAATCCCGTCACAAGTGAAACCCGTCTCGTGAATCTTGTCAATCATCTCTCCCTCCACATTCGACTGGAAATACGCTATTTCCACCTCCGGATAACGTTCTTTCAATATTTGCAGATAATCTTCGAACGAAGTCGAACCGTAAATGCCCGGTTCGCGTTTGCCCAGCAGATTGATGTTAGGGCCATTGATTATTTGTATCCTCATATTTATGCCGAATAAAACTTTTTAATAACTTTGCCGAGAAAAAACTCGGCACAAAGATACGAAAAAGAAATGAAAACCTACGAGAAGATACTGTTAAAGTACCGCCAATACCTGAAATTAGAACGTTCTTTATCGGAAAACACAATCGACGCCTATCTGACCGACCTGGACAAACTGCTCGCATACCTCACCCTGGAAGGCATCGGCATTACCGACGTGACCCTGCAAGACCTGGAAAACTTCTCCGCCGGACTTCACGACATCGGCATCCATCCCCGCTCGCAAGCCCGCATCCTTTCGGGTATCCGCTCGTTCTTCCGCTTCCTCACCCTCGACGACTACATCCGCCAAGACCCGAGCGAACTGCTCGAATCGCCCCAGATAGGCAAACACCTGCCCGATGTGCTGACCGTAGAAGAGATAGACGCCCTTATCGGCGCTATCGACGAGACCACCCCCGAAGGGCAACGCAACCGGGCGATACTGGAAACCCTGTATAGCTGCGGCTTGCGCGTATCCGAGCTCTGCAACCTCAAATTATCCGACCTCTACCTGGACGAAGGCTTCATCAAGGTAGAAGGCAAGGGAAGCAAGCAACGCCTGGTGCCCATCTCCCCCCGTGCCGTCAACGAGTTGAAAAATTATTTCACGGAACGCGGATACGCCAAAATCAAACCCGGATACGAAGACTTTGTATTCATAAGCCGGTTCGGGAAAAACATCTCGCGCATCATGGTTTTCCATATAATAAAGGAACTGGCAGAGCGCATCGGATTGAAAAAGACCATCAGCCCGCACACCTTCCGCCACTCGTTCGCCACCCACCTGCTGGAAGGCGGAGCCAACCTGCGTGCCATCCAAGCCATGCTGGGGCACGAAAGCATCGGAACAACCGAAATCTATACACACATCGACCGAAGCATGCTCCGGCAAGAGATTATCGAACATCATCCACGGAACAAAAAAAAGCGTTTTAACTAACCGTACGGGTGATTTTAATCTTTTTTTTAATATTTCTTTAAAAAAAGAGCGCAAAAAACGAACAGCTATTGGAGTTTTTCTTATCTTTGCCACAAATATTAAAAACCAACTAGATTATATTTTTAACAAACCAAATAATAAAAAACCATGATTAAGAAGTTGTATTTGCCCTTAGTGGCATTGTTAGTTCTTGCTTTCTCTTCATGTAGCAAGATGGGTGAATTGGACCCGAGCTATTTCACAACTGATCCTGAAGTATTGGAAGCTATCGGCGGCAAAGTGCCTGTTACTATCACAGGCAAGTTCCCTGAAAAGTATTTCAAGAAAACAGCAACCGTTGAAGTTACTCCGGTTTTGAGATGGGACGGAGGCGAAGCCAAAGGTCAGCCGGCTATGTTCCAAGGTGAAAAAGTAGAAGGTAACGACCAGACTATCTCTTACAAGATGGGCGGTACCTATACGATGAAAGCCTCTTTCGACTATGTTCCCGAAATGGCTAAGTCTGAATTGTATCTTGATTTCAAAATCAAGAAAGGTAAGAAAGAATACACCATTCCTTCTGTAAAGATTGCCGATGGTGTAATCGCTACTTCTGAATTGCCTACCGTTAAGTCTGCTAACGCAGCATACGCGGAAGATGCATTCCAACGCATCATCAAGCAAGCTCAAGAAGCTCAAATCATGTTCTTGATCCAACAGGCTAACATCCGCGCAAGCGAATTGAAGTCGGACGGCATCAAAGATTTCAACAAGAAAGTGGTTGCCATCAACGGTGACAAGAAAAACTACAAGCTGAACAACATTGAAATTTCAGCATACGCATCTCCGGATGGTGGTGTGAAACTGAACACTGGCTTGGCTGAAGACCGTCAGGAAAACACTGAAAAGTACCTGAACAAGGAATTGAAGAAAGGCGAAATCGAAACTCAGGTTGACGCTAAATACACCGCACAAGACTGGGAAGGCTTCCAGGAACTGGTTTCTAAATCAAACATCCAGGATAAAGACCTCATCTTGCGAGTGCTCTCTATGTATCAAGACCCTGAACAACGCGAAACTGAAATCAAGAACATCTCTTCAGTTTACAAGACTTTGGCAGATGAAATCCTTCCGCAATTGCGCCGTGCACGCTTGACCGCTAACTACGATGTTATCGGACGTAGCGATGAAGAAATCAACGCAGCATTCGATGCAAAAGAAGATTCTATCAGCGTAGACGAATTGTTGTATGCAGCTACCCTGACTCAAGACAACGCACGCAAGGAAGCTATCTATAAAAGAGCTATCGAAAAATATCCGAACGACTTCCGCGCTTACAACAACTTGGGTATGATGTCATACGCAGCAGGCGACTTGAATGCAGCTGAAAACTACTTCAAACAAGCAGCAAGCAAGAGCGCAAACGCAGCAGAAGTGAACACCAACCTCGGTTTGTGCGAATTGTGCAAAGGCAATATAGCACAAGCTGAAACTTACTTGAGCAAGTCTACCGGCGCTAACACCGCTAACGAAGCTTTGGGTAACCTGTACATCAAACAAGGCCAATACGACCGTGCCGTACAAGCTTTCGGTGACACCAAGACCAACTCAGCTGCTTTGGCTCAAATCTTGGCTAAAGACTACAACAAGGCTAAGAGCACGCTGAGTGCCGTTAAGAATCCGGACGCTTACACTGATTACCTGATGGCTATCGTAGGTGCACGCACCAACAATGCCGACTTGGTTAAATCAAGCATGGCTAAGGTAGGCCAGAAAGACGCAAGCTTGAAAGCAAGCGCTCAGAACGACCGCGAATTCGCTAAATACGCTAACGAAATCAAGTAATCTTACCTGATAATTGCCGAAAGCCGGAGTGCAAATCGCATTCCGGCTTTTTTATTTCAAATAATTTACGTACATTCGCAAGCGAATCAATATATATCCTACCACTCATGAAGTTATATCCATCGCTTATCGCATTTGGCTTACTCGCCCTCTCCTCCTGCAAGGAAGACACGGCATTCAAGCTTCAAGCCGAAATGAAAGGACTTAACGATAAGCCTATCCTCGTGGTTTACGATGACCCGGTATCCAAACTCGACACAATTTTCCCCAAAGAAGGGAAATTCAACTATACCTTCGTTCCCGATACCATCACCCTGTTCCGTCTGCTCGCTCCCGAAACGGGCGATGTCATTCCTGTCTTTGCCGATAAGGGACAAGAAATGAAACTGGCAGGCACCTTCGAAACGCCCGACATCACAGGCGACGGCATGAACGGCGAATATGGCACCCTGCTGAAAGAAACGCGGCAAGCCACCGACTCTGTCCAGCGGATGCAGACCGTCGAGAAGTTCATCCAAACGCACCCAGCTTCTTTTGCGTCGGCATACCTCATCAATCAATATTTCGTCCAGACTCCTTCGCCCGACATTGAAAAGATAGACCGGCTCATCGCCCCTTTGGCAGGAAACGTAAAGGACAGCCGCATCCTCAGCGTCATACTAAAGACACTGCCCTCGCAAGAGAATGTCCAACAACGGAACAAAGAATACATCAATTACTTTTCGTGTAAAGACCGCCAAGGGAAATACATCTCGTGGAGCGGAGACAAAGGAAGCTATACCCTAATCAACTTTTGGGCAAGCTGGAACGAAGAGAGCCTTGCCCGGCGCGACTCGCTGGCGAAATTCATCGAAAAGTTACCCGAAAAAAAGTTCAAGGTATTAAACGTCTCGCTCGATTACGAGAAAGACAAATGGCTGGAGAAGTGCAAAAAGGATAGCGAAAGATGGATTGAGACCTGCGACTTCAAGGGATGGGACAACCCGATAGTAAAACAAAACCGCATCCGGTCCATCCCCGACAACATCCTGATAAACAACAGCCGCAAAATATTGGCAACCCGCTTGTCCGACGAAACCTTATACGAGAAAATAAACGAATTGATAAAAGAATAAAAACCGTAAACACACCTTAAATGCTAATCAAACTATTCGGTGCCGCCGTTCAAGGAATCGACGCGACCATTGTCACCATCGAAGTCAACAGCTCGCGAGGAATCAAGTTCTTCCTCGTAGGCTTGCCCGACTCTGCCGTAAAAGAGAGCCACGAACGCATCGTAGCCGCCTTGCAGGTCAACGGATACAAATTCCCTACCTGCCAGATAGTCATCAATATGGCTCCCGCCGACATCCGGAAAGAAGGTTCGGCATACGACCTCCCGCTGGCGATAGGCATCTTAGCCGTATCCGGAGCCGTATCTGCCGAGAAACTCGAACGCTACCTGCTTATCGGCGAATTGAGCCTGGACGGAGGCCTCCAGCCCATCAAAGGTGCCCTTCCCATAGCCATCTGTGCCCGCCAGCAAGGCTTCGAGGGCTTTATCCTTCCCAAGCAAAACGCGCGTGAAGCCGCCGTGGTCAATAACCTGAACGTATATGGCGTGGAAAACATCACCGAAGTCATCGATTTCTTCAACGGAAAACGCGAACTGGAACCCACCATCGTCAATACACGCGAGGAGTTTTACCGGAGCCAGACCAACTTTCCTTTCGACTTTGCGGATGTCAAAGGGCAGGAGAACGTAAAGCGTGCCTTAGAGGTAGCGGCGGCTGGAGGGCATAACCTGATTATGATCGGCGCGCCGGGAAGCGGGAAATCGATGATGGCGAAATGCCTTCCCAGCATCCTTCCTCCTCTTTCCCTTGCCGAGAGTTTAGAGACGACAAAGATACATTCCGTAGCCGGCAAGCTAGGGAAAGACTCGTCCCTCATCGCCGTCCGCCCCTTCCGAAGCCCGCACCATACCATTTCGCAAGTGGCTATGGTAGGCGGAGGCACTAATCCTCAGCCGGGTGAAATCAGCTTGGCACATAACGGTGTCCTCTTCCTCGACGAACTTCCCGAGTTCAACCGGAGTGTCCTCGAAGTGCTCCGCCAGCCTCTTGAAGACCGGCACATCACGATTTCGCGTGCCAAATACACCTTGGATTATCCCGCTAGCTTCACCCTGATAGCCTCGATGAACCCTTGTCCGTGCGGGTACTACAATCATCCCACCCGCCATTGTGTATGCACTCCCGGACAAGTACAGAAATACCTGAACCGCATTTCCGGCCCTTTGCTCGATAGGATTGACATCCAAGTGGAAATCGTCCCCGTGCCTTTCGAAAAGCTTGCCGAACGCAAGTCGGGCGAACCAAGTGCAGCCATCCGCGAGCGTGTGATACGTGCCCGACAGATACAAGCCAAGCGTTTTGCCGATATACCGGGCGTGCATTGCAACGCGCAAATGACTTCGCGCCTCCTGCATCAATACGCCCAGCCCGACACACACGGCATGAACCTCCTGCGCACCGCTATGGAACGTTTCAACCTTTCCGCCCGTGCCTACGACCGCATCCTGAAAGTCTCGCGCACCATAGCCGACCTGGACGGAAGCGAAGCCATCCTCCCCCACCATCTTGCCGAAGCCATCAGCTACCGCAACCTGGATAGGGAGAATTGGGCTGGTTGATTTCTTAATAAAATAAATCTACATGAGCCTGTTCCAAAAGAATATCTGTTTTCATTTTGAAACAGACTCATTTTTACCCAAATAAAAAAGCTACTTTGTTTTTATGATGTTTTCGAAAGCTTTTATATGTTGCCTATCTTGAAACGGATCTGTCAAAACATGAATAGCCACCGAATCTTTAACTACAAACAACTGAGGGTCACCTATATATTGTTCTGCTGATTGAAAAACATATAGAGAATCTTCTATAGTCACACTTTTTTCCGATGGAACAAGAGGATGCCGTTTCAAATAGAAATGAAAAGCTGTTTCGTTACAGCCTTCTATAATAAAAAGCCTGTTCACAGTAGGGAAAATATGTTCTGCTGTATTATAAAACTCAATATATTTATAAATGCATTCACTACATTCATTATTAGACACATAAACAATACAAGGAGATGATGATTTTAATATTTCACGTACGTTTTTACCCTCATAAGCCAATGAATCTAATACTTTTTCATTGAACATAGCTACATTTTCTGCCTTAACAGGACTTCCCGACAAATTCTTACAACCATAAAAAAACAGCGGAAAACAACAAAACCCTAAAAACGCCCATTTCATCTCAATGCAAATTATACCTTATAAACGTTGTAGAATCTCCATGCGAATTATAACTTGTCGCATACAAATATTTCTCCTGACTATCTACACTAATCGTTCGAATGTATTTATCCAACTGGTAGCGGCAAATCAGATTGCCATCCCAGTCTAGTTTAAAAACTTCAACCGGCCTTAAATCATACACACGGTAAGGGGTGCCGTCCGTTCCTTCATATGCTAAATACACAAATTCATCTGTGGTTGTATAAGCGACATACCCCCGATAGCTGGTTCCTTTTTCAAATGAAACAAAATAACTATTCTTTTTATCCGGAGTAGCATCAAAAGAACGCTTAAAACAATCAGGTCCATGAAGACATTTTATTTCTCGCAATGAATCATTGTATATATGTATCTTAGAATCATAAAAATCAGCTACCCATATATGTTTCCGGTCAGGAGCATTGAAAACAAATCCCCCTGTAACATTCGCCACAAAATAAGGATGTCCGCTGGAAAGTCTTCCTCCCGCCTCTGTAGTCTTTTCATAAATCTTCAATGGGAACGATATGCCGTTATCGAAACGAGACTCGTCAACATACCAAAAGTTGTACCCGATATAAGTCTTTTGCAAAGGACAAAGACGAATCACGTCCCTTGAATAAATAAAATAGTCAATCAAATAACCACCTCCTTGAATCAAAGAATCCAAATTGCATTCCCAATATTTATTCTGCATGAAGTCATCTGCATAAAAAACGGCCGACAAATTACTTCTGACATCCAATTGGCAACTAACAAATTCATTGGGTCCTTCACCTTTTGGCGCAAATTCCCGAATTAACTTTCCTGTCTTCATTTGATAAAGCCCAGCTTTATATTGTTGGCTTTCATCGGCATTTTCTATTAGCACCATGCTATCCCTAACAAGATAAAAATCTAACGGGTTTAATGCATCACTAATTGTAAGCGTATCCGGATTGGATAACGAAACAGATACCGGAAAATCTTCACGGTTGAAATTAATTTCCGAATCTGTTTTTTGCTCTGTCACAGTACAACTTACACAGCATAAAATGACGCTTAACGAAAAACAATATTTTCCCATAAAACCGATTTCCTTTCTATAAAATATAAAAGAGGATGAATTTCAATATACCAATTCATCCTCCTTACATTGGTTAATAGAATAATCTCACACCCGGTTAGAAATGCAATTACGAGCAATAAAGTCAGCATAGTAACAACGTCCATTTCCAGGCAAACAATATCTGTTCATATCATAACCGTCTGCAGATTCACAACCGGCAATAGCTTCTACATCCTGCAAAGTAACATCAAATAAGCCAATCATCCCAGTTTGACTTTTCATAATGTTAAATGCAGCAATGGCACTAACCAAGACTACAAAAATAATGCTTTTCTTTTTCATACATAATATATTTAAAATTCAATTCAAATATATATATTAACAAGGAGCAAAGACCTATTCAGCATACTTAACAGAATTAACATACATTGTACATGCTGCCTTATCCGCTTTTCAAGAAGGACCGCCTACCCTCTCCAGCTGTTTCCGATGGACATAAACACACGAAAGCCCCTGCCGGTCTGTTCACCGTGTAGGGGCTTCCGTTGTTTGGATACGTAAGACAGATTACTTACGCAGACCAAGCTGTTTCACGATAGCACGATATCTTTCGATGTCGTTACGCTTCAGGTAGTCGAGCAACGCGCGGCGCTTACCTACCAGCTTAGTCAAAGATCTTTCAGTTGTATAATCTTTCTTGTGAAGCTTCAGGTGCTCCGTCAAGTGAGAAATACGGTATGAAAACAATGCTATCTGAGATTCAGGCGACCCAGTATCAGTGTTAGACTTTCCGTATGTTCCGAAGATTTCTTGCTTTTTAGCTGCGTCTAAATACATAATTTTGACTGTTTGGTTATTTTTTAATTCAATTTGCGGGTGCAAAGATATGAATAATCTTTTATACGACAAACACTTTTGCAAAATATCTTCCATGAAATATGCAATGAAAACAAAGAAAAAATACACATCAGCCGGATTCCGCTATCTCACCATGAAAGACCGGGATATGGAGTTTGATTCTTGGCTTGCGTTCCAAACTTTCTATCCACTGTTCCTTATACCGATTACGAAGGGCATCACCATTTTCATCATGCTCCCGCAGCCGGCTCACCCTGTCAATGTCCGCCAGCATTTTCTGCTTCTTATAGCCCGTACGGATGTTCTTGTCCACCATTTCCTTAGGCGGACGGTTGTATAACACTTGATGCCATAGCTTTGATGTCGGCATCGGCACGACTGTTAAATCAGTGTTATCTGTGTGCCATAGTATAAGTTAATTCTGTACACTTACTTATCTGTAGGAGGTTTGTGCAGTTTATGTTATGCAACGCGCGAATGTATATAACTACTGAGCCTGTACGATTACTAATCTTACAGCCTAAAGATTACTAATCTTACAGCTTGAAGATTAATAATCTTATCGGCGAAGCAGCTATATTGACTTTATGTGGCAGGTAATCCTATCGGCAATTTCAACTGAAAATATTCCTCTGTGAAACGCTGTGTCCTCTGTGGTGAATAATAACATTCAGGAAAATTCGTATCTTTGCAGCCGTAATACGACAGAGCGGAATGAAACGGTTACTTTATTGGATAGGATTGCTGACAGGGATTACCGCTTGCGTGAACCCCAAAGGCGAAGATGTGTTGGCGGAAGCCGAGAGGCTGATGCGGACATATCCCGATTCGGTTTTGTCTCTGCTGGAACAGGCGGAGAAGGAAGCCGCTTCTTATCCGCGCCGCAACCGGATGCGCTACCGCTTGCTTCAAGCCGAAGCGATGAACAAGACATATCTCCCATTAGATACCCTTACTTCGATGGATGAAGTGCTCGATTATTATCTTTCGCATGGCAACCGGGACGAGCGTATGCGTGCCTGCTACCTGATGGGGAGCGTGTACCGCGACCGGGGGAACAGTCCGCTTGCCTTGCAATATTATCGTGATGCCATCGGCGAAGCGGATACTACGGAAACCGATTGCGACTATGCGCAAGTGAGCCGCATTTATGCGCAGATGGCTTTGTTATTCGACAGGCAGCGTTATCCGCAGATGGAATTGGAGCAATGGAAGCAAGCCATGCGTTATGCCTTGTTAGCGAAAGACACGCTGATGTATATTCAGTGTCAGGAGCGTATGAGTAGTGCTTACTATTTGCTGAATATGGAAGACTCTGTTGTGGCATGCACCCGCAGAGGATATACTGCTTATTTGAAATACGGTAAAAAAGACTGGGCGGCTGCTACCCAAATCGTTATGGCGGATTACTATTTGAAGCATGACAGCCTTGCCAAAGCCAAACAGGCATTGGACGAATACCGGAACGGTTCGGGCTTTTTTGAAAGCAACGGTGACATCCTACCGGGTTATGGCATATTCTATTCTTATATAGGAGAATATTACGAGAAGACATCTCGGTTGGATTCCGCTTTGTTTTATTACCGGAAATTATTGGGTTGCTCTTCTGATGATATCATGAAATTAGAAGGCGGATATAAAGGCTTGATGTCGGTATATGCCAAGATGCACAAAGTGGATTCAGTGGTTAAATACGCCCATCTGTTTGTCAATGCCAACGATACGGCGAACCTTCGCAACTCAGCTCATGAAATCAGCCGCACACAAGCCTTATACGATTATTCCGAAAGCCAGCGGATAGCGGTAGAGAAATCGGAGGAAGTCCGGAGGTTATGGATTGGACTTTGTATTTGTTTTGTCGTGTTAACGCTTGGAGGAATGGGCGTATATCTGTATTACCGGAAGCAAAAAGCGAATCAAATGCTTGCAAACCGGCAATATACCGACCTGATGATGCGATACCATCAGGCTACGGAAGAATTGCAAAATGTCCGTTCCAATAAGCAACAATTCCAGCGGCAGAAGGAAGAGGAAATCGAAAAGCTTCGGCAAATGCTTGATGCGTATAAAGGGCATACGCATACCGGTCAATGGGAATTGGAGCAAAGCCTTTTGCAGCACGACATTGTCAAGCGGATGCACCAACATGCCTATAAGTTGGCAGTGCCTTCGGATGCCGAATGGAGAGACTTGCAAGGCGTGGTGGAAAAATCTTTGCCGGAATTTTATGCCAAACTGGTGGCAACCGAATGTCCGCTGACCGATAAAGAGTGGAAAGTCTGCCTGTTGGTAAAGCTGAACTTTATCCCTTCCGAACTTACCGTTTTGCTTAATCTTAGTAAGCAACGTGTCACCAATATCCGCACAAATCTGAATAAAAAGCTGTTCGGCGAGAGCGGAAGCCGTACTTTCGATGCCAATCTTCATAAGCTATAACGTAAGGGTGTACTAAATGTACTTCTTTTCAATCTATTTATATTCAATCGTTTAGAGCTCTTTCTTATCAAGTGTGTACTAAGTGTACTCATTTTCTTTGGTGAGTTTCTGTTTTATTATTATGTTTGCAGTATAATTTTAAAACGTAAGACGATGAACAGATTCTCTTTCTTTTTGTTGTTGATTTTGTTATTTTCTTTGCAAAGCATAAATGCAGGTAGTGTATCGAATGGGATGCCGATAGATATTTATGTAAGTTTGAGAAATCCCACTTCTGAATCGGCCCTATCATGAGGGCACCCGCTAAAGTTCCTGATGTATATCTAAAGGATTACCTTGTGACGTTTGATGCGTTTGGCAGTGCCTGCACGTTGGAAGTGATGGATACTGAAACGAATGAAGTAATCTACAATCAGGTTATCCCCACTGGAGTTACATCTTGCCTGTTGCCTTCCACGCTGAAAGGACGTTATCTCATCCGATTCGTATTCGAAAGCGTGGTTTATTGGGGGGCTATTGATTTATAACATAGAACATAATAAAGTCGACTTATTATATTCCAGACCAAACTGGTAAAAAGGAGCGGAAACCGAAAAGCTTATAATACATAAAAAGAGTAAGTGCATTTTATGATTTTTATATTATGGATAAAGAAGTAAACATTTCAAAATTGTCAAAGGATGAAGCAGGTAAACTGCGTGGCGGTTTTTCAATTGAATTTGCTAAAGTGGACACACATATTTGGGCATCGAATGGCAATTGTCTTGGCGGAGGTTGGGGTGATACCAATACAAATTGTACTGGTGCGTGCTCTGCTTGTTCTGTAACTCCTCAAGTGCCGACCACTAATAAACCAGGTTTAAGGCAAGATTGACGAAACAGTGCTTGAGTTGTCGGATGCTGCCTGTTTGTACGATATGCTTTCAACAACGGAGTGAATCGGTGAACGGTTCTTGCCCAATCCCTCGTGTTTATGAAAATGCTACAATTAATATCCGTAAATATTTTTATGATGTGATTGCTTTAAAGCATCAGGTAACAACATAAGCGTATTTCTGAACAAATAGAAAGTCTACACTTGCTATTTATAATAAAAAATATGTGAGAACAAGAAAATGACTAAATTTGTAGGCGGGAATTAATGAAAACAGTTTGTTTCATGAAGCGGTATTTATTCGTAATTTTATTGAGTATTTGTTCGGTATGCCGGATAATGGCGCAGGATACAATTTCGGGGAAAGTAATAGACGAAAATAAGAATCCAATACCTTATGTGAGTGTTGTCCTTCAGCATGTGCAGGATTCGTCGTATGTTTGTGGAGTCACCTCGGATGCGGAAGGGGTATTCCGTTTACCGGTTCAGTCGGATAGGGAGTATGTGTTATTGGTGTCGTATATCGGTTATGTCACCGTCCGCAAGACTTGTAAGGCGGGTAATGTCGGAACGATTGTGATGAAAGAAGATGCCGTGATGCTGGAGGAAGTGAATGTGATTGCCTCAAGAATCCGCCACAATGCGAACGGCTATAGCGTTAACCTCCGTTCTTCGGATATAGTGAAGGGCAAACAGTCTACCGATGCGTTGGTGTTTCTTCCGGGAGTGACCAAAGAAGAGAACAGTTATAAAATCAACGGGCTTCCTGTAAGTGAAATTTATGTGGATGGCATGAAGCTTACCAATATGGACGAGTTGAAGAATCTCCCGGCAGATATGATTGAACAAGTGAAAGTGAACTATCTGGCTGGAAGTAATCAAAATGCGGCATTGACAGGTGGGACGATTCATATATCCCTTCGCCAGCCGCCACAAGGCGGGTATTACGGTTCTCTGAGCGGAGGTGCCACATTGTATCCCGACTACGGATTCAGCAATGAGAACGTAGGCGGTGTCATCCGTTACCGTTATAAGAATCTGAATGTTTACGATAACCTTTCCTTGAATTTCAATCAGCAGGAAGAAACAGCCGATCAAACCGTATGGAATCAGTCGACCGATTTGCGTACGCAAATCGATGAAGAAACAAAATATCGGGGACATAACATCAATAACCGTTTGAGCCTTACCCAGCAGATAAACGATAACCATTCTCTTGGAGCCAGCTATTATGTGGCGACAAACCGGCTTAAGACTTCTTCATTGACTGCTGGCGGTCAGGAAAACGCCATCCGCTCGGCTATTGAAGGCAAAGACAACTACCTTGATCAGGAAGCGACCTTGAAATACACTTCCAAGCTTAACCGGAGAGGGACAGCATTGGATATTACAGGCGATTATTTTAACCGCCAGTCGGATAACCGTACCGGCTATTCGTATGGTGAGAATACCTCTGATGTATCCGAAGATGAATCTTCACTGGATATGTATAAACTTTCGGTTGATGTGACCGACCCTCGCAGCCAAAAGCTGGTATGGAAATACGGTGCATCCGTACAGTATATAGTCTCTGATTATCATCCTGCTATCGGTGCATCCAATCAAACCGACCGTTTCCCTACAAGCCAAACCGCGACACGAACAAAAGGATTGACCCCGTTGGCGTATGTGTCCGCTATGGGACAAATCTGGAAAATCAATTACAGTGTAGGCGTGAACTGGCAATTGAATGAAATTAAATATAAAACCTTGGATGATGGGATAGAGTCATCGGATACCCAATGGGGGATTAATCCGACCGTACAACTGATGATGCCGTTGGATAAGAAAGGCGAGTACCTATTGATGCTGAACTATAAGCGTACTCTTGACGACATCCCGTATGCGGCGATTTCGTCTACAGTCCGTTGGAGTGACCCGTACAATTATACGGTCGGCAATCCCGACTTGAAAGCTCCTACGGCAGATATGCTTATCGCCGGTGTCTCCTTGTGCCGTAATCTGCTGAATCTGACAGCGGTTTATTCGCATACGAAAGATAATATCTATTGGGAAACCAGGCAAAGTGCGGGTGCTTCGGATGTGTTTTATACCATTCCGGTGAATCTTCCGTCTGCAAATTTCTATGGCATAGGAGCGGAACTGAATCTGAATCCGGTCAAGCCGTGGAGGATGAAAGCCTCCGGTCGTCTGGAAATCCATCCGGAAGATGTAACCTTAGACGGCATCTACTACGGGAAAACAAGGCTTCGCCAGTATTATGCCATATACAACACCTTTGCTTTCCATCACGGTTGGGGCGGCATGTTGAATCTGATGTGTGAGCCGACTTTCAAGACATACGACCGTACTTACCATACTGTATATAATATCGGCGGGCAGGTTTATAAAACGCTGTGTAAGGATAAGCTGCAATTGACCTTCATGTTCAATGCCCTTGGCGACCGCCGCAAATACGACCGCTATGCCAATGGCAATAAAGTGACTTACGATTTTACTACGCCTGTGCAGTATGTAGGCGTTTCGTTTATATGGAGATTTTCGGGAGGTAAGCAAGTGAATGTGAATGCGATAGAAAACGGTTCACAGAGCTTTAAGGAAGTAAAGGATGTTATTAGATAGAACAATGGTTCGGTTTTATTTTATAAAACAACACGATGCCATGCAATGTGGGGTAGCATGCCTTCAAATGATTTGTAGATATTATAAAGGCAGATATTCAACAGATACATTGCATCGTTATTGCTTTGCAACCAATGAAGGTGTGTCTCTATTGGGTATCGGTGAAGCGGCTTGTAAGTTAGGATTGAATACAACAAGCGGTCGCATGACCGTCGAACAATTAGCACAAGCCCCTTTGCCCTGCATCCTCCACTGGAACCAGAACCATTTCGTAGTGCTATATAAAATAAGGAGAGGGAAGGTTTTCTATATCGCCGACCCCGGCAAAGGGAAAATCAAATATACAAAAGAAGAATTTAAGAGCCATTGGGTGAGCACTTCCTCGCAAGGGGAAGAGAAAGGGGTAGCCATGTTCTTGGAACCTACCCCGGAGTTCGGCAAGCTGAAAGGGGATGAGGCGGAAGGCGTCCATTCGTTCCGCTTCCTGATGGGGTACGTGAAGCAATACCGACGGTATTTTGTGCAGATAGCCTTGGGGCTTTTCGTAGGGAGCCTGCTGCAACTCATCCTGCCTTTCCTGACGCAGGCGATAGTGGACTTAGGTATCAAGCACCAAGATATCAAGCTGATTTGGCTGATCTTGTTGGGCGAACTGATGATTGTTGTGGGGCGCACGTCTACCGACTTTATCCGCCGCTGGCTGTTGCTGCACATCTCCATGCGCATCAATATCTCGCTGGTGAGCGACTTCTTCATCAAGCTCTTGAAGCTGCCCATGTCGTTCTTCGACACGAAGCTGATGGGCGACCTGCTGCAACGCATGGGTGACCATAGCCGGGTGCAGTCGTTCCTGACCAACCAGACACTCAGCGTGATGTTCACCACGTTGAGCTTCTTAGTGTTCGGCGTCATCCTGGCTTATTACGACAAGCTGATATTCGCGGTGTTCCTTGCCGGAAGCGGGCTGTATGGGGTATGGATAGCCACCTTCCTGCAACGGCGCAAGGTATTGGATTACGAGCTGTTCGAAAAGCAAGCCATCAACCAGAACAAGACGTACCAGTTCATCACCTCGATGCAGGAAATCAAGCTTCAGGACTGCGAGAGGCGCAGGCGTTGGGAATGGGAAGACGTACAGGCAGACCTGTTCGGGGTGCAGATGAAATCGCTGAAGCTGCAACAGACGCAGGAGGCGGGAAGCATCTTCATCAACGAAGTGAAGAACATCGTGATCACCGTGTTGGCAGCTACCGCCGTCATCCACGGGCAGATGACGTTGGGTATGATGCTGGCGGTGCAATACATCATCGGGCAGCTGAACTCGCCCGTGGAGCAGCTGATGAACTTCATCTATTCGTTGCAGGACGTGAAGATATCCTTGGAGCGCATCAACGAAGTGCACAGGGCAAAAGACGAGGAAAGCGGGAAGGACTCGAAAACCGGATTCCCTTCGGACGACCGCTCCATCGGGATAGAAGACATTGATTTCAAATACGACCCTCATGCCTTGCGGAATACATTGGAGGGTATATCCTTCCGCATCCCAGCCGGAAAGGTGACGGCTATTGTAGGGGCTTCGGGCAGCGGAAAGACTACTTTAGTGAAACTGATGTTAGGGTATTATCCCGTAGCGGAAGGGCGGATAACCATCGGCGGGCAGGATATCAACAGCTATGACCTGAAATGGTGGCGCAGGCAATGCGGGGTGGTGATGCAGGACGGGGTCATCTTTTCGGAATCCATCGCCCGGAACATTGCGGTGGACGACGGGGAAGTGGACGTGGACCGCTTGGAACAGGCAGCGCGCATCGCCAATATCCACGATTACGTGATGAGCCTTCCGTTGAAATACAACACCCTGATAGGGCGTGACGGCGTAGGGCTGAGCCAAGGGCAGAAGCAGCGCATCCTGATAGCGCGGGCTGTATATAAGCAGCCGTCGTTCATCTTTTTGGACGAAGCCACCAATGCCCTGGACGCGAAAAACGAAAGAGCTATCGTGGAAAACCTGAATGAGTTTTATAAAGGGCGTACAGTTATCGTTGTTGCCCATCGGCTTTCTACCGTAAAGAACGCCGACCAGATTGTTGTGCTGGACACAGGTAAAGTGGTGGAGACAGGAAACCATGCCTCGCTGATAGCCAAACAGGGGACTTATTATAACTTGGTGAAGAACCAGCTGGAATTAGGGAATTAGATTTTATCAGGTAACGAAGTATCAGTTGACAAGGTTTTAAATACTTGGGTGGATGTTAAAAGACTATTCAAAACCTTGTTAACTTGTCACCTGATACCTTGTCAACTAAAAAAAATAGGAAACATGACAGACAAACGCATTGAACTTCGATCGGAAAAGGTGCACCGCATCATCGGTGCTATTCCGCCGGCATTGGTACGCTGGAACATCCTCGTACTGCTCATCATCGTCTGCACGCTGCTCGGAATCGTATGCACCGTGCCTTATCCGTATGGAGAAGGGGAAAGCTTCTTGCGGCATATCCTGCTCCAGTTATAATAGGGCAGCATGTAAGGACACACGGCTTTCATTTACTTGTAGGGGCGGGGTCTGCCCGCCCGAAAACATCAACTGCTCTATTTGTGGTCGCATTCGGGCAGGCATACCCTGCCCCTACAGTTATTTGGCAAATGCGGACAATCCATTTAGCGTTTTAAATGAAAGCCGTGCGCAAGGGCACGAAGAGATAAGGTTTTACAAATCCTTTTATTTGGCAATGCGGCAATAATTGGTTATATTTGCCGCAAATCTTGCGGCGTTTTCGTTACTGAAATGCCGCACCATACCAGAAAAGAATGATGTATATACATGAAAGAGAGGGTTGGACGGCATTCCAATGGGACGCTTCCGTACTTACCGCTATTCTTGAAGATGTGAGCCGCAAGCAGGGGCTGTTGTATGGCAGGCTTGCTTCGCTGGGCTTCGACAGCAAGCTGAAGGCTATGGCAGAAAACCTGACGCATGATGTGGTCTGTTCATCGGAAATTGAAGGCATACGCCTGAACGTAGACGAGGTACGGTCGTCCATAGCCCGGAAACTGGGTATCGAGAATGTCAGGCAGACCGCGCCTTCCCATTACGTGGATTCTGTCGTAGCAGTCATGCTCGATGCGGTGAGCCATTATGACCAACCGCTGACCAAAGAGAAAATCTGTGCCTGGCAAGCGGCTTTCTTCCCGTCAGGCTATAGCGAGGGGTCGCAAATAGAGGTGGGCCGATACCGTACACATGAGGAACATATCGTTTCGGGTATGTTTGGAAGGGAGAAAATACATTATGTAGCTCCGTCACCGGAACGGCTGGATGATGAAATGGAAAAATTCCTCGACTGGTTCAACAGCCGGGAGGAAATGAGTTCAGTTATCCGTTCGGCCATTGCCCATTTCTGGTTCATCAGCATTCATCCCTTTGAAGACGGCAACGGACGGCTTGCCCGGATATTATCGGACATGGTGTTGGCACGTGCCGACAAGAGCGAGTTCCGGTTTTATAATATCTCCTCGCAGATAAACAAGGATAAGAACCGCTATTATGACATCCTTGAAAAAGCCCAACAGGGTGACGGAGACATTACCGAATGGATAGTTTGGTATGCCCATACCTTGTCTGCGGCACTTGACGAGGCGATGCATATTGTCAGCGCCATCCTGAACAAGAGTATCTTCTGGCAGAGGGCTTCTTCCGTGGCGTTGAGCCAAAGGCAAACGGACATGCTGAACCTCTTCCTGGACGGATATGAGGCAAAGATAACGACCAAGACCTGGGCGACACTGGCGAAGTGTTCCAAAGACACCGCTTTGCGTGATATTCAAGACCTGGTGGAGAAAGACCTCCTCCATGAAGATATTCCCGGAGCCAAACGCCCCAGCTATTCCATCATTTACGACCCAGAAGACATCACGGCGTTCTTTTCAGGGGTGCGCATTGAAGAGGAAAACGGCGGCTTTTATTTGAAAGCCTTATATAAAGGTAAGACGCAAGTATGCGAAAGGGTTTTGCCATTAGATGCGGAACGGTTCGGCAGGGGCGACCTGTCCTTGAAGAACCTGCTTGCCAAATACTGTTCTTATCTTAGGACGAGTTAAGAGCTTATTGTTTCACCATACTAATTTATAGCCTACACCCTTTACCGTATGCAGGTCAATTTCTTTATCTTCTTGCAGATATTTGCGCAAGTGGGCAATGAAGTTGTTCAGGCTTTGTTCATTGGCTGCCTCCCCCTGCCATAACACGTCTTCTATCTCTGCACGGGTTACCGCTTTGTTCCGATGGGAAGCCAACAGGGAAAGCAGTTTACACTCGGACAGGCTCAAGGTTCTTGCCTCGCCGGTTTCCGTTGTCAGCAAACGTTCTTTAGGATTTAACGTAAAATGACCGATACGGATTTCAGCAAATGCATCCGATGTATAACGTTGCACGTAGGCAAGCAGTTCCTCCAGTTCGAAAGGCTTTTTCAGATATGCTACCGCTCCTGCCCGCAATGCCCTTGCCACTTCTGCACTCTCTACGTACGATGACACAAACAGCACTGGTATATCGGGTGCCAAAGCTTTCAGTTGTAAGGCCTTATCGATGCCATCGTCTTTCCCTATCTCTACGTCCAGCAGAAGCAGGTGAGGGTTCAGTTCGTTGATAACAGAAGTAATTGACCTTCATGTTCAATGCCCTTGGAGACCGCCGCAAGTATGACCGCTATGCCAACGGCAATAAGGTGACTTACGATTTTACTACGCCTGTGCAGTATGTAGGCTTTTCGCTTGTATGGAGATTTTCGGGAGGCAAGCAGGTGAATGTGAATGCGATAGAAAGCGGTTCGCAGAACTTTAAGGAAATAAAGGATGTTATTAGATAGATAGAGCTTGAAAATGAATCGGAATTCGGATAGAATGCTTATCTTTGTGGAAACCTAACGAACCGCATCCGTATGACACAGCCAGCATTGAAGAAATATCCTGTAGGGATCCAGACTTTTTCCGAATTGAGGACAAAAGGTTATCTGTATATCGACAAGACGGAGTATGTGTACCGCATGACGCACTCCAATAGTAAGTATATGTTCCTGAGCCGTCCGCGCCGGTTCGGCAAATCGTTGCTTACCAGTACGCTTCGTACTTATTTCGAAGGGCGGAAGGATTTGTTCGAAGGGCTTGCTATTGAGAAGTTAGAAACGGAATGGACACAGTATCCCGTGCTGCACTTCGACATGAGTTTGGGCAAGCATTTGGACAAAGACGCTTTGAACCGTTATCTGCATAACATGCTTGAGAATAACGAAATCCGGTTAGGCATCACGACACGTGAAGCGCAAGACACGAATATCCGGCTTACCAACCTGATTATGGATGCGTATGCGAAGTACGGCAAGCAGGTGGTGGTCTTGATAGACGAATACGATGCTCCGCTCTTGGACGTGGTGCACGAAGAGCGTGACCTGCCCACATTGCGTAATGTGATGCGTAACTTTTACAGCCCCCTGAAAGCTTGCGACCCTTACCTGCGCTATGTGTTCCTGACCGGCATTACCAAGTTCTCGCAACTTAGTATCTTCAGCGAATTGAACAACATTGACAATATCAGCATGGATGGAATGTATGCGGCTATTTGTGGCATTACTGAGGAAGAGATGCGTACGCAAATGGATGTGGATTTGGAAGTATTTGCGGAAAATTTGAGCATGAGCAAAGACAAGTTGCTGGAAAAGTTGAAATCCTATTATGACGGTTATCATTTTACATGGCCCTCTCCTGATATTTATAATCCTTATAGCTTGATGAATGCGTTTGGGAAAGGAGAGTTGAATGCTTATTGGTTCGGAAGTGGCACGCCTACTTACTTGATAGAAATGCTGCGCAAATACGAGGTGACAGCTTCCCAATTGGGTGGGACGCTTGAAGTAATGGCTGCTGACTTTGATGCTCCTACGGAAAGGATGACCGATATTACGCCCTTGCTTTACCAAAGTGGATATGTAACTATTCAAGATTACGACAAAGGAAGTGAGCTTTATACGTTAGGCATTCCTAATCGTGAAATACGTATCGGCTTGTTTCGTAGCCTGCTACCCAACTATGTGCAGCTTCCTTCCTCAATAGCCAATACGACTATAGCTAAGTTATCGGTATGCATACGTCATAACGACATGGACGGTGCCTTGCATTTGCTTCAGACTTTCCTTTCCACGGTTCCTTATACGGATAACACCGATTACGAGGGGCATTACCAGCAAGTGCTTTACATCATTTTCAGTCTCTTGGGTTATTATGTCGATGTAGAAGTGCATACACCGAGAGGACGGGTAGACGTAGTGATGCGTACTGCACATACCTTATATATAATAGAGGTGAAGCTTGACAAGAGTGCCGGTGAAGCGATGGAGCAGATTGACTTGAAACATTATCCCGAACGTTTCGCCCTCTGCGGATTGCCGATAGTAAAGGTAGGCATTAATTTCGATAGCGAACGGCATACAATTGAGGGATGGACGATTGAAGGATAGCGGAAATAAGGATCAGCAAAAAGACCAAAAAAACGCCCAAAGCACACACGAAAACGGATACATCAAATAGAGAAAAAACTTTTTGGAGAAATTCAAAACAGTTTCTTACATATATGTGTCAAATCCGCTCGCTTTTGCAACCTCCCTGCAAACAGTACATACACGTATGTTTCAAATTCATACACGTATGTTCCATTTTCATGCCAGTGTACTATGTGTAATCATTTTCTTTGGATTGCTTATACATTTGTTTTACATTTGTGGTATAAATTTTAGCAAGAAATGATTATATCGATTACCAAAGCAGATTATAAAAGGATATGGAAAAGAAAGTGTCAACGTTGGTAGTTTGTGCAATATGCATACTTTCTACTTATCATTCTTTCATATATCATTTATTCCTACGTAAGGATATATCCGAAATCCAAATAGGAGAAAATTGTCTTCGTAACGAGAATGGATACAATGAAACGGTTACTTTGCTTAATATTACCGCTGATAGGAATTACCGCTTGCGTGAATCCCAAAGGTGAAGATGTATTGGCAGAAGCCGCTCGGCTGATGCAGACATATCCCGATTCCGCTTTGCTTGTTTTGAAACAAGTGGAGAAGGAAACCGCTGTTTATTCACGCCGCAACCGGATGCGCTACCGGTTGCTCCAAGCCGAAGTGATGAACAAGGCTTATCTCTCTTTGGACACCCTTACTTATATGGATGAAATACTCGATTATTACCTTTCGCACGGCAACCGGGAAGAACGTATGCGTGCCTATTACCTGACGGGAAGCGTATACCGCGACCGGGGGAACAGCCCGCTTGCCTTGCAATATTACCGCAATGCTATTGGTGAAGCGGATACCGCCCGAAGTGATTGTGATTATGCACAGGTGAGCCGCATCTATGCGCAGATAGCATCATTGTTTAACTTGCAGCGTTTCCCGCAGATGGAACTGGAACAATGGAAGCAAGCAACCCGTTACGCATTATTAGCGAAAGATACACTTCTGGCTATCCAATGTCAAGAAGGAATGACTGGCGCTTATTATTATATGAATGAAGAAGATTCTGTATTAGCCTGTGCGCAAAGAGGATACACCGGCTATTTAAAATATGGGAAAAGAGATTGGGCAGCTTCTGTACAACTTGTTATGGCTGATTATTATTTGAAGCACGACAGTTTGAAACAAGCAAAGCTGGCGTTGGCTGAATGCCGAGATTACTCCGGATGTTTTGACACTGAAGGCAATATTACGTATGGAAGTGAAATCTTTTATTATTATATAGGAGAATATTACGAAAAGACACATCAATTGGATTCCGCCTTGTACTATTATCGGAAATTGTTGGACTATCCCGATGATATCATGAACTTGGAGAATGGCTATAAAGGCTTGATGTCTGTTTACCTGCATATGCACATAGCCGATTCCATAGCTAAGTATGCCCAACTTTATGCCCAAGCCAATGATTCAGCAAATATCCAAAACTCAGCCAATGAAATCAGCCGTACGCAAGCCTTATACAATTATTCCGAAAGCCAGCGGATGGCTGCCGAAAAATCGGAAGAAGCGCAAAGGTCATGGAACATCCTTTGGCTAAGCCTGGTTTCGACAGGCATAATAACCACACTTTTGTATAAAGAATACCGGAAGCAAAAGAACCTGCTAACGGAAAACATCCAGTCCACTAACCGGAAATACACCTATACCTTGCTGCAATACCACCGTGCGGTAGAAGAACTGAACGCATTGAAAAGCGACAAGCAACGGTTCGTGCAAAAGAAAGAGGAAGAAATCAGACAGCTTCGTCAAGTGCTGGCATCCTATAAGGAAGACACAACCACACACACCGATAACCTTGCCCAAAATCTGTTGCAACACGATACGGTGAAACAGATGCATCAATACGCTTACCGCTTGGTTGTCCCTTCCGATCAAGAGTGGTCGGATCTGGTTCAGGCAGCAACGGTATTTCTGCCAGATTTCACCAATAAGTTGAATGCCTATGCAGAGCAGATTACCATTCAAGAGCGGATGGTCTGCCTGTTAGTCAAGCTGAACTTCATTCCTTCCGAAATTTCCGTCTTGTTAGGCATCAGCAAACAACGCGTCACCAATATCCGCAGCGCGCTTAACCAAAAGCTCTTCGGAGAAAAGGGATGCAAGACCTTTGATGACAATATCCATCGGATGTAACTATCCATTATCATATACGGATGTTTCAAATCCATACACGTATGTTCCATTTTCGTGCCGATGTACTATGTGTAATCGTTTTCCTTGGCGGACTTACCAATTTGACCTACATTTGTGGTGTTAATCTTTAAGACACATGAACAATGAAAATGAATAAAAGAAACAAATTGGTTTTAGGGATGCTTATGGCATGCTCGTTCGCTTTTGCCCAAGAGAAATACCAAGTAAGCGGACACCTGGAAGGAATGACAAACGATACGCTGATTGTCATTGTGAACACGGAAAACATTGCAGGAATAGAGCGGAAAGACACCATTGTACTCGATAACGGGAACTTCGGATTTAATGTCTGCACAGAAGGTACACGCCTCTTCGTAGCCGTAGCCAAATCGGAGACAGGAGAAACATTGTCGGCTGACGGGAAGCCTTTGATGGGTGGGTTGGCGGTTGCCGGAGAATATATGGTGATAAACGGAAGTCAAGTGACGGGAAGCCCTTTTTATCAAGAGCTTGATACGGCTGACAAGCAAATCCGGATAGACGAAAAAATATTGAAGGATTTGCAAGATTCGGTAAAAAATCGAATTGCGGCGGGTGAGAATCCCGATTCGGTACAGGCTTCTTTCCGGAAAGAAGTCGCCAATATGACATCGAAAGCCATACTGAATTATATAAAAACACATCCGGAGAGTAATGTGTCGGCCTATATGCTGTTGTCTTTAGGCACGAAGGCAAATGAAGGGATAGCCTTGCTATCCGATAAAGTGAAGCAAGGGGTCATGGCTGGTTTTATCCGATCGGTCAATGAAATGTGTGATGCGCTGGTCAAGCAAGAAAAAGAGGCAGCGATAACCGCCGAAGGTACGGAAGCTCCCGACTTTACGCTGAATGACGTAAACGGAAAACCGATAACGTTGTCTTCGTTACGTGGCAAGTATGTGGTGCTCGACTTTTGGGGAAGCTGGTGCAGATTCTGCATTAAAGGATTTCCGGCTATGAAAGAAGCCTACGCCAAATACAAAGATAAAGTGGAGTTTCTGAGCATTGCTTGTAATGACACAGATGCCAGTTGGAAAGCAGCTTTAGACAAACACCGTCTCCCATGGCTGAACGTACGGAATGAAACGCCGGACAATGTCAGCAAGCGATACGGGATACCAGGATACCCGACTAAAATCATACTCAGCCCCGAAGGTAAAATCCTGAAAAAGGTAGTAGGCGAAACACCTGAATTTTATGCGTATTTAGACAAGCTGTTTAAAGAATGATATAATTAAATCCCTATGAATCATATCACTACAAATTTTAATGAATATAACCACATATTCTGTTTCCATATATGTATATTGATTGGGGGATTATTACCTTTCCCCTTCGCCTCGGTCTTGCTCGCTTGGTTTTATTGGCTATACAAAGGAGGCAGAAAGAACTGGGAATTATCGGAACAAGCCTGTAGGGCATTGAATTTCCAGTTCCTGATTCAAAGCATCGTATTTGTTTACGGAGTGATTGTCTGGACTTATTTCATCAATGTCATGACGCGCGGCGGGAATCCCGATTATGTTTTGATAGTTCCTGCTGCAGGGTTGCATCTCGTGGCGGGACTGGCATACCCCCTCTTTATCTTGGCAAATCTATGCATGACAAGAAAGATTAAGACATTCTATCCGAAGACAATTGGCCTGTTCAAGTAAGTAATTGCCCTTAATTAATTTATATCATAGCAACAGATGATGCTGATTTTCTGCGTCATCCGTTGCCCTAAATGAAATTTGTTCCGTTATTTACACAGAAGAATCTTGCCCTTGCGCCTCTGCCTTCCATTGCTCTATCGGCATGCTATAGAGCCAAGAGGTCTTTTCTTCTTTCCGCTCCACAAAATAGACATACGAAATATCGTTTTCCACAATGTGGATATTGTCATTCGGAGTAACCACCAAAAGCTGGAGGTGGAGTTGCTTACAGAGGGTGATAAGGTAACGTGCCTTATCTTCGTCCTGTGCCTTAAAGGCTTCGTCTATCGCCACGAAGCGGAATGAATCGCTTTGTAATCCGGTTTTGGTCAAGCCGAACTGGTAAGCGATAGCAGAACCTAAGATGGTATAAGTCAGTTGGGCTTTCTCTCCGCCCGACAAGTGACCCATATTCTCATACGTAGTTTCCTTGTGTCCATCCCGACGGTTGAACTCTTCCGCCTTGTAGGTGAACCAAAAACGCACGTCCATCACTTTCCTCCGCCATTCCTCGTCTTCCAAGCGGCGCATGAACGGTTCTACGTGTTCATAGAAATGAATGCGCCTTCCGTCCACCGTGGCATTGATTTTCTGCACATTCGGCACCGCCTCGTCCAATAACCGGTTGAACTCACGCACCTCTTCGCTGATTTGTGCCAAGGCAGTAAGCTGGATGTAGGTCACGGGACGCATCCGATAGTCAATGCCTTTCAACGAGTCGTTGAGCATATCGATATTACTCTTGATGGCGTGCTTCCAGTTGCTGAAGAACATCCGGAACTCGCCTACTTTATCGGTGAGGGTCTTTTGCAGGTACCCGTCGAATTGCTTCTCATACTTGGGCAGATTCTCTTTCTCCAGCCGCTCCAGCATTTGCCGGTAGGCATCAATCAGTTCGATATGTGTCGCGTCGGGCAACGTGTCGACATCCGAACGCCAGTCTTTGAAACGGACAAGGAGGCTTTCTTCGGGATGTTTGAACTCGGTGATTTTCACCTTAGCCTCGTCTTCGTATCCACGCTTTTCGTTCTCCAGTTTTTTGCGTTCGCGCTCGTTCTTAGCCTGAAACTTGCCTCGTTCTTGTTTCAGCTGGTCGTAGGAAAGTTCGCACAAATATGCGTAATTCTTCTCGAAATCGGTAAAGAGCAGTGATTGAATAGATGCCACCACACGCTGATTCTCATCCATTTCGTTCTGCAACTGCTCAATGCGGTATTCGACATGAATGGTTTTACGGGTAGCGTCTGGAATATCGGCCGTAGAAAGCCGATGCTGTTCCTCGCGCACCTTCTCCAATTGAAGCTGGAGGGTATGCAAATGGTCATTTCCTTTTTCCAACGCTTCTTTCTCTTCCAGTTTGCGCTGGATAAGACCGACATACTGTTTCCAATCCACACGTTGATAATCGGGGAACAACTCTACCAGGCGGCGGTGTTGTTCGCATAACGCCTCCCCCTCTGCCGCTTCCTGTCTGGCTTGGCTAACTTCCTTAGCAAGGTCGGTATCTTGTTTCTGAAGCCGGAACAATTCTTGTTGCAGGAGACGGATTTTCTCTTTGTTCTCCCATCCTAACACGAAATTCTCCCGGCGCAGAATATGCGGACGATCGTCTTTCTCGTGCCGTTCGCCCGCAAACTTAATCAATCCTTCACGGGTGACCGCTTTCTCTTTATACCGCTCAAATGCATCCAAGTCTTCGGCACAGACATAATTGTATTTCTCTAAAATCATATCACGCACCCATTCCTCGTACTCGCTATCGGGACGGATTTCTATCTTGTCGATGACTTGGTCTGCACCCTCACCGGCAGGACGGAACGCCTGTATATCTGCCAACGAATTGTAAGGCAGGTAACGATAGAACAGGATGCGGCCTTTCAGGTTGGTGGCATTCACATACTCGTTCACCTGATGATAATATTTATCGGGCACGATGAGATGAAGGGCAAAGTGATGCAGGATTTTCTCCAATGCCGTTTCCCATGCCTCCTCGCCTTCCGCTACCCGGCACAGTTCACCCACGAACGGAATTTCCTCTTTCGACGCTCCTGTATGTTCCAAAATAGATTCGCGTATCTCTGTTTCCCGCACGGGAATGTTGTTTTGGTTCTTCCGCAACATTTCTACCGTGCGCACCAAGTCCTCCATTTGCTCCTTCAGTTCCTTCTGTCCGCGTTCGGCGTTGATTTGCTTCCGGATGCAAGTTTCCTTGGTTTCTGCCCATTCTTTTATCCGTTGTCCGGCTTGCTGGCATTGAACGTTGAACGTTTCTTCGCTGGGACCGGTAACAAACCCTACCTTTTGGGCAAGTTCGTTATAGGCATCCATCGATGCCATACGCCCGTCACGTTCCTTCGTAAGCCGTTCGATGTCATCGTTCAGTTCTTTCAACTTGCGCCCTACTTCATCCTTCTCAATAGCAAGTGCAAGCGTACGTTCTTCTTGTTTCAGCTTTTCCTCCCGCTGGCGAAGCCGATGCGTTTCGGCTTCTAATTTCTCTTTTTCCTTTACCGCTTCGTCCAACTTTTCCCTGGCAAAGTCTATCAATTGCTTGGCGAACCAGTAGACCGCCGTATCCTTATCGGTCATCAGCTGGCGAAGGCGTTCATCGGCATTTTTTATCTTCTCCGCCAAACCCGCTATGGGCTGAAGCATTTCAATCTGCGTACGTGCTTTCTCAATGTTCACCTTCGCGTCTATCAGGGTGGTGAAACTATCCTTCAATTGGAGGTATTGCGTCTCGGCATCGTGCTCTTCCAGCATATTGATGCGGATAAACTCATCGAGGTCGTCAAGCACTTTTACGCCTACAATTTGATTGAAGAGGCTCAGGGCTTTAATGGAACGCATGCCGAAAAGTTGCGTAATGCGTTCGGCATAGCCCACAGGACCGTCGAAAAACTCTATCAAGGTACGTGCGCCCTTATAAAAAGCCTCCATCCTACGTCGCCATACGCCTTTCCCGTCGAAAGGCTGAAAATCCTTCTGTATTTCCAAGGGCACGTGCGCCAAGCCGAAGCTGCGTCTCAGTTCTCCGCCCGAAAACCAGCGGACCTGAAAAATAGTCACTACACGCTGGTCGGTATTCGAGAACGAAGCGAGCAATACCGAGTAAGCGCTCTTGTCGCGCAAGGCTTGGGTGGTGACTCCCCGTTCGCCTTCTTTCTGGATATTGCCGTAATGCCCCAATACGTAGGTCTCTTCCGTGCGGTTTCCTTTCTTCTCCACTCCCGAAGACTGGTTATAGAAGCGGTCTTTCTTGGCGGGCACCAGGAGGGTGAGCAAAGCGTCGATGATGGTGCTTTTGCCCGAAGCGTTCGCTCCCGTGAGCAAGGCGTTGTTCCCTTGCGGGGCGAGGCGGAAGATGCGTTCGTGGAACGTCCCCCAGTTATAGATTTCCATGTAGTCCAGGCGGAATCCCGCCGTGTCCGAGGATGTGCTAAACAGATTCAACATAGCTTTCAAGTTTCTTTTTAAATTCTGACAATTGGTCGAGCGTGACCTTCTCTTTGATGATGCGGTGTATCTGGTAGGACGTCCGGTTGTCTTGGCTTTTCTCTATCAGGAAACCCAGTTGCACCAGGCGGGCGATGTACGTGTCCAGTTCGTTCAAGAGCTTCACCCGGTTGAACCGTTCGGGCAGGAAAAGCTCCACCCGCTCTTTCAGTTCCTTGCCGGTGATGTAGCACTCGGTGGCGTAAAGCTCGTCGAGGTTGCTATCGAACTCTTCGAGCACTTCGCGCAAGATGATGGCCAACACCGAGCACTCGAAGCCCAACGGTTTGCGGGGAATCAGCCCCAGCGTGTTGCCGCCCTCGTCGGTCATTTGCTTCAGGTAGGCGAAGCCCTCGTCGCGCTTCACAATCAGTTCCAGCCCGATTTGCGAAAGGTATTTCTGTATTTCAATCTGGTAATGCAAGATGTCGCTCCAGCAACGGTCGGACGCGTTGACCGCCCCTTTCAGCAGGCAGACCACTGCCCGCGCGTAGGGGGATATGTAAGATTCTAAATTCATCGTATGACTATGATTTCGGGTATGACGATTGCTTTTTGGCTCGCCCCGTCGAACACTACGGTTTGTGTGCGCTCGGGGCTGATGGTGTGGCGGAAGTCGCGCACGGCTCCGATGTAGCCGAACAATTCCGATAAGCCTTGGCTCAAGCCTCCGCTTTCTTCGATGACTTCGCCCAGCGACACCTGACGCTTGCGGCGCAACGCCTGGCGGATGTGTTGTGCCAGCGCGCGGCGGTCGATGCGGTTCTGCACGAACAGGTTTCCCGCCGAGCGAGCCTCGCTGATGTCCGAGTCCGCCAGCTCCAGGGCTTGGCGGTAGGTGACTTCGGTGTTTTGCTCCAGGGTGAGCTTGCGTTCCGTCGGCATGTTGATGTCGGGCAGGGTCTCCACTTCGAGCGAAATGTCGGGCGTGACGCCTCGTTGCGCCAGCGAGAGCAGGGACGACTGGATGTCGGCTATCACCCGTTGGGCGAGCACGGCGGGCACCGTCCCGTTCTCGCAGATGATGCGGCTCAGCTTCTCCGCCATCTTGTCGTTGGCTTGATACACCTTCTTCCCGGCGGCATAGAGGTATTGCTTCATGTTCTTCAGGAACGCGTCGTTCACCTCCAGGCGCTTGTCATCCAGCGTGTCGTAGAGGTGCTCCACCAACCCGTCCCACGTGTGTTGCAGGGAGGGGGTGAGCAGGAAGTCCCAGAAGGCGTAGAAGCTCTTGCCCTGCGGGCTTTGTTGCAGGTTTTCCAGCGCGTCGAAGGTGAAGCCCAAGATGTCGCCTTTCGAGTATTCCCCTTCGGCATGTCGGCGGTAGATGTCCTTGGTGATGCTCTTGAAGTTCTCTTCCACCTCCTTGAAGTCGGAGAGCAGTTCTTTAGCCGACTGGCTGATTTGCTTGAAGCGGGGTAATATCTGGTATTCCTCGAATATCTGTGCGTCGCCTCCCGCGCGGATTACCTGGATTTGATGTTCGATTTCGCGCTTCTTTTCTTCGAGCATCCGGATACGTTCTTCCTTGTCCTCGTTGGTGAACTCCACCAGCTCCTTCAGTTGCCCGAAGAGGTTCATGAACTTCGACTCCGTGCCTACGAACTCTTCCCGTTTCAGGCTCAGGAGCCAGTCGATGGTCTTGCTGGCATAGAGCGAAAGCTCGTAGAACACCTCGCCCGTCTCTTCCTGGTAATTGCGCAAGAACCCCTTGTCGGTCCACCGCTGGATGTACTTGCCTGCTTTTTCCTCGAACGAGTCGAACTCGGTGATGCCGCTTTCCTCGTCTCGCTCCAGGTGCATGGCATTCAGGTAGTCGGCAAGCTGCATCCGCAGGGATTCGAAGGGCACGGCGGTCTGCCGGTGGTAGAATGTCTTGAAGAGGAACAAGATAATCAGCTGGCGGTTGCGTAGGCGGAGCAGCTCCACGCAGGGCGAAGTACGCAAGATTTCCGATAAAATTTCTGTTTGTGACGCCATTCTCATTTTTCAAATTAACGTGCAAAAGTACAAACTTCTCGCGTAAATCGGAAATGAATGGCATGAATATCCGCAAATCGTCGGGGTGCTCTTTTGATAAAAAGTGTTTCTTTCTTGCCGATTGTTATAACTTTGTTTATATTTGCAATTGGTAGAACTCTGTATAAGTTATAACATCATGGAAGCGAATATTATTCAAAATAGCAAGGGGGTGATGCTTCCTGAAACGGAATCCCGTCAAGGATGGGCAGAGGCGGCGCAACGGGCGCATGAGGCGGGCGATGATACGCTTTTGTTGCCGGATGTATTCGAGGACGAGACGTTGGAAGATTGGATATGGTAGGTAACATAGCGTTTTTTTGCGTTTCACATAATCGGCTTGACCACTTCCACCCTCATCCCGAGCGCGTTCATGATGCGGTAGAAGGTGGCTACGCTGGGGGTGATTGTTCCGTTCTCGATGCGGGAAATGTATGACTTCGTGGCATGGATGCGCCGTGCAAGCTCCGATTGCGACACCTTCGCTTCTTTTCGGGCATCTAGCAGGATTTGGCTGGTGTAGAAAGTATAGGCTTCTTCATCGAATTGTGCTCGTTCGGGCGTACCCGGTGCTCCGTATTTTTCATTGAGCGCGGCACTATAGTCCTTGATTTGATGAGTGTTTGTCTCCATAATATGCCTCCTTTATTTTCAGTGCTTTTTCAATCTCCTGTTTGGGAGTCTTTTGGCTTTTCTTTTGAAAACCATTGAAAAGTACGACGATTTGTCCTTCATCGAATATGAAAAAAATACGGTAAATATTGCCTCCGTATTCCATTCGCAATTCATATAATCCGTCGCGGATATATTTAATGAACTTAACCGGCATTCTGTCTTCGGTTTCGAGTAAGGAAATGATATAGTCTATCTTTTTCCGTTCTTTATCCGTAAGTGTAGCTATAAACCGTTCGAAATAACCTCCGTATGTTATGATTTTTCTTCTCATTGCAAAAGTAATAAAAGTTTCAATATGTTGCAACGATATTTGGTTTATTTAAGGGGAAGAATGAAGAACCCCATCGCCCGTATGGCAATTCTTCATTCTTCATTCATCATTTTTCATTAAAGAAACTCACTCCGCCAGCACGAAGTCGAGCTGCTTCTTCTCCAGGTTGGCGCGCGCTACCTTGATTTTCACGGGGTCGCCCAGGCTGAACTTGCGGTGGTGGCGGCGTCCGATGAGGCAATAGTTCTTCTCGTCGAACTCGTAGTAGTCGTCGCCCAAGTCGCGCATGGCTACCATGCCCTCGCACTTGTTCTCGTTGATTTCCACGTAGATGCCCCATTCGGTCACGCCCGAGATGACTCCCTCGTACACGTTCCCGATGCGGTCTGCCATGAATTCCACCTGCTTGTATTTCACCGAGGCGCGTTCGGCGCTTGCGGCGGTCTGCTCCATGGCGGAGCTATGCTCGCACAGTTCCTCGTACTTGTCGGCTTGCGCGGTGCGCCCTCCGGCTTCGTAGCGGGTGAGGAGGCGGTGCACCATCAGGTCGGGATAGCGGCGGATGGGCGAGGTGAAATGGGTGTAGTAGTCGAACGCCAAGCCGTAGTGACCGATGTTGTGGATGGAGTAACATGCCTTCTGCATGGCGCGGAGCGATACCGTCTCGATGAGGTTCTGCTCCTTCTTGCCCGATATGTCGCTCAGCAGGCGGTTGAGCGAGCGCGACACTTCCGCCTTCGTCCCGCCCGTGCGTATCTTGTAGCCGAAGCGGGCGATGAACTGGTTCAGGTTCTCCAGCTTCATCGGGTCGGGCAGGTCGTGGATGCGGTAGGGCAACACCTTGGGCTTCTTGTTCTTGGGCACCTTGCCCACGTGTTCCGCCACGGTGCGGTTTGCCAGCAGCATGAATTCCTCTATCAGCTTGTTGGCTTCCTTCGACTGCTTGAAGTACACGCTCAGCGGCTTGCCTTTCTCGTCGATTTCAAATTTCACCTCCACGCGGTCGAAGTCTATCGAGCCTGCCGCCATGCGCCGTGCGCGGAGCTGCTGGGCGAGGCGGTTCAGTTCCAGTATCTCGTAATTAAAGTCGCCCGTGCCGGTCTCGATGATGGCTTGCGCTTCTTCGTAGGTGAAGCGGCGGTCCGACTTGATGACGGTGTGGCGGATGCGGTAGTCCTTCACCTCGGCTTGGTCGTTCAGGTTGAAGATGACCGAGTAGGCGAGCTTTTCTTCATCGGGACGGAGCGAGCAGATGAAGTTGCACAGGCGTTCGGGCAGCATCGGGATGGTGCGGTCTACGAGGTACACCGAGGTGGCTCGCTTCACGGCTTCCTTGTCGATGGCGCTGCCTTCTTTTACATAGTGCGACACGTCGGCGATGTGTACGCCTACTTCCCACAGTCCGGGCTTCAGCGGGCGGATAGAGAGGGCGTCATCGAAGTCCTTGGCGTCCTTGGGGTCGATGGTGAAGGTGGTCACGCCGCGGAAGTCTTCACGCTCGGCATAGTCTTCGGGGGTGATTTCCGCCGACAGCTTCTCGGCTGCGGCTTCCACCGTGGCGGGATAGGTGTAGGGCAGCCCGTATTCCGCTAAGATGGCGTGCATTTCGGTGGTGTTGTCGCCTGCCTTGCCCAATACGTCTATCACCTCGCCGAAGGGGTTCTTCGCCTCGTCGGGCCATTCGGTGATGCGCACCACCGCCTTGTCGCCGTTCTTTCCTCCTTTCAGCTTCTCCTTCGGGATGAAGATGTCGTTTGCCAATGTGCTCGATTCGGTGAGCAGGAAGGCATAGTTCTTCGTTACTTTCAGCGTGCCCACGAAGGTGGTCTTGGCACGTTCCAATACCTCGATTACTTCGCCTTCGGGGGCTTTGCGCTTGCGCCGTGCACAGAGTGCCACGCGCACCCGGTCGCCGTTCATGGCGTGCGCCGAATTGCGTTCGGCGATGAAGATGGGCGTTCCTCCCTCGTCGGGCGTGAAGGTGTTCTTGCCGTTGCTCTTGCGCTGGAAGGTTCCGGTCAGTATCTGCCCTTTCCCATTCAGCTTAAACTCGCCTTTTTCAGGTTCTGCCAAAAATCCGTCTTCTATCATTTCTTCTAAGATATCTACACAAAGCATTTTCAGGGGATGCGTGGTAAGTTTCAGCCCCCTAAAAAGTTGTTTCAGGCCGAATGTCTGCTCCGCGTGAAGTTGGAAGTAACTGACCAGCAGTTCGGCGAGTTCCCGCTTTTTCATGCGTTTCCCACCCTTCTTTTCTTTTTTCTTCTTAGCCATAGTCGGTATGTTTTAATTTATCGGAGGCAACAGCGTTGCCCTTCGTTGTTTCTCCTACAAAGTAAGGAAAATAAATGGAATATTGTTCATCCTTGCTACAGTTTTTTCATTCCGAGTCAAAAATGCCGCCTTAACCGAGAAACTGTTTTGAATCAATCAAAGAAAATGTTACAGGTATTTAGAGCCTGTTTAAATTTTGCTCAGGTTTATTTTGAAAATTGCTTTCGAGGATGTTTTTCTGATTTTATAAGGAGGATAGCGGGCTATCCGACGCATAAAATCGGGAAAACAGACCGGAAACAAACTCAAAAGAGACCTGATAAGTAAGTGTACAAAATTAAGTGATATTATGAAGAAACGCAGATTTTCGCAGATTCACGCAGATTGAATTTATTATTTGCGAAAATTTGCGTTAATCTGCGTTTCCCAACAGACACTTGATATAAGCTAATTATGAACAGCTACTTAATACAACTTTATCGGAAAATTTAAACAGGCTCTTACAACCAATTTCCCAATGTATCCAAGACATTCGGGGTCACATTTAGGGTATATAACCGGTGCAGACAACATACTTTTATGGTTTCCGTCCCAAGAACGTATGGTTCTGGAACGGAGAACGTAAAAAAGAAGACTGCATGAAACAGTTCCTAAGGTGCACTTAACGGACAAAGCGGCATCATCGGCCATAAAGACTGGAGGAAAAGGCGTGGCGACTTTACCGCAGCTTCCGGAAGTAGAAAAATCATCATCAAATACATGAAATTTGATTTGAACAAATTGCGGAAAAGTAGTAACTTTGCGCCCAAATAATAGGTATAGTATGCAAGACATTAGAAACATTGCCATCATTGCCCACGTAGACCACGGAAAAACGACACTCGTGGACAAGATGATGCTGGCGGGACACTTGTTCCGCAACGACCAGACCAACGGCGAACTGGTGCTGGACAACAACGACTTAGAACGTGAAAGAGGGATAACCATCCTTTCGAAGAATGTATCTATCAACTATAAAGGTACGAAAATCAACATCATCGACACTCCGGGACACGCCGACTTCGGCGGTGAAGTGGAGCGCGTGTTGAATATGGCAGACGGATGCATCCTGTTAGTAGACGCATTCGAAGGCCCGATGCCGCAGACACGTTTCGTGTTGCAAAAAGCATTGCAGATAGGTTTGAAACCCATCGTAGTAGTTAACAAAGTGGACAAACCGAACTGCCGTCCTGAAGAAGTATACGAAATGGTGTTCGACCTGATGTTCAGCCTCAACGCCACAGAAGACCAACTGGACTTCCCCGTACTGTACGGCTCCGCCAAAAATAACTGGATGGGTGAAGACTGGAAAACGCCTACGGGAACTATCGAACCGTTGCTGGATGCCATTGTGAAATATATCCCTGCCCCCAAACAACTGGAAGGCACCCCGCAAATGTTGATTACTTCACTCGATTATTCATCGTATACGGGACGTATCGCCGTAGGGCGTGTGCACCGCGGCACCATCAGTGAAGGCATGAACATTACGCTGGCAAAACGCGACGGAAGCCTGATTAAATCGAAAATCAAGGAAGTGCATACTTTCGAAGGATTAGGGCGCAAGAAAGTACAGTCGGTTTCTTCGGGCGACATCTGTGCCATCATCGGTGTGGAAGGATTCGAAATCGGCGACACCATCTGCGACTTTGAAAATCCCGAACCGCTGCCGCCCATCGCCATCGATGAGCCTACGATGAGTATGCTGTTTACCATCAACGACTCTCCTTTCTTCGGGAAAGAAGGCAAATACGTGACCTCACGCCACATTCAGGACCGGCTGAACAAGGAGCTGGACAAGAACCTTGCCTTGCGCGTACACAAGACCGAAAACGAAGACGGCAAATGGATTGTGTCGGGACGTGGCGTGTTGCATCTCTCCGTATTGATTGAGACCATGCGCCGGGAAGGCTATGAGCTTCAAGTAGGCCAGCCGCAGGTTATCTTCAAAGAGATAGACGGCGTGCGGTGTGAGCCGATTGAAGAACTGACCATCAGCGTACCCGAAGAATTTGCCAGCAAAATGATTGACATGGTGACCCGCCGCAAAGGCGAAATGGTTTCAATGGAGACGCAAGGCGACCGTGTAAACATCGAGTTCAATATGCCTTCGCGCGGCATCATCGGCCTACGCACCAATGTATTGACCGCCTCTCAGGGTGAAGCCATCATGGCACACCGCTTTAAGGAATACCAGCCTTACAAGGGCGACATTCCCCGCCGTACCAACGGTTCGATGATAGCCATGGAAAGCGGCACCGCTTTTGCCTACGCCATCGACAAGCTTCAAGACCGCGGACGCTTCTTCATCTATCCGCAAGAGGAAGTCTATGCCGGACAAGTGGTAGGCGAACACGTACATGAAAACGATTTGGTGATAAACGTCACGAAATCGAAAAAGCTGACCAATATGCGTGCTTCAGGCTCGGACGACAAAGCGCGCATCATCCCTCCGGTAGTGTTCTCGCTGGAAGAAGCATTAGAATACATCAAGGAAGACGAATACGTGGAAGTAACCCCCAAGAGTATGCGTATGCGTAAGGTCATCCTTGACGAAACCGAGCGCAAACGGGCGAACAAGAACAACTAATATGCAGTAATAAAAAAAGCACGGGAAAAAGGCTTTTAATTGATTTAAAATCCTCATTTCCGTGCTTTTCTATTTTATCACCGGTTGATAATATCAATTATTTTCCTCTCCCACAATATGCTTAAAAGCTGAGCCGAAGATGATGTATTGCGTGTTACCGGCTATGGTTCCTTCGTTCTGTCCCCAAAGGAAAGGCCAATCATCGAAGTTTTCGAAATGGTCGGGCTTACGGAAAAGCACTCCGGGAGCGACATTGCCCGGTATGAATGAGAAATCAGCACGGTTGTTTCCATAGAATACCGCCTTCGGACGAGCTGCTCCTACTGCTGCCACAAACGAATAATTGTGGTAAGGATGACATCCGAAAAGCCAGTTGGCTGCACGATACACTTCATTCTTTGCCACAATATCAGGATAATAAAGATGTGCGAAACATACCGTAGTACCGAAATTGAGCAACGGACCGATTCCTGCCCAATTGCCTGTACCGATAGGCACACCATACGGATTCTGGCGATCAAAGTCTTGAATGTATTGCGCATATTTCTCTACATACGGACGCAGTTTCTCGCGATAACCTTCATCCATATAAGGAATGGCATCAAGTGCGGTCTGAAGGTTGAATTCCAGATTCCGGTCCAATTTCCTTCTTAAACACATCCAAATAGCCTTTTTCCTGCGTAGCGGCATAAAGTTGCAGATTCGTGGCCGCTACACCGCCAAACCTTGCACGGGCATTATTCTTCTCCGATTCAGCACGCTGGCTTAAAAGCTCTTCGGCTTCTTTCATCAAACGTTTCGATTGCGTCAATGCCCGTGCTGCCAAACTATCATTATAGCCTTTCAACGCATGAGCCGCGGCGGCAAACATAGTCGCCGCACGCATATCGAGACGAGGATTCCGTGTCGTGAAAGCCCACATATCATCAGGCGTACCACTCCGCTTTCCATCTGCCGATACTTCGTATGGCTTTAATGACGGATCGTAGTGCAATCCGTCAGTAATAGATGCAGCATCTCCCAAATGATGATAATTATCCAATACAGAATTTGACAACGTAGAAGCCATGTGCCCTATCTGCTCTGCCTGTGCCACCAGATTAAGCACACCGTGTTGGATATATTGCATGATATCAGGAGTCCCGTCAGGACGGTGCAGATCCACATAACGCTGTTCTTCACTTACAAAAGTTTCATCACGCAAGGGCTTAAAAAGCTCCCATGCACGAATCAGATTCTCTACCACATTGATATTCGCACCGGTCTCAATATCAAAATCACCGGCATCAAAGAAGCCTCCGACATTCAGTCCGGGAATGAGTTCCAAAGGCTTGTATTTCGTATCTGTAGCAGGACCTTGATAATGCAGGTCAAAATGGTCGCTAGGAGGAGCCTGCAAGTATCCTTCCTTGAACGGCTCGCCATGCCATACGCGATAGCCTTCGTTCACAAACATGTGATTCATGTGAATAGGCACCCACACATCCGTAGTGGCATCGGTTATCTTATCGTATACACGTTCGTCAATCAAGAAATTATTGGTCTTTACCGTATCATATTGGATGTAGTAAATACCCGGCTCTTTTACACTTGAGAAATCAAACTTCACATAATTGTATTTATAATAACGTCCCCATATATCTATCTTCCCTTCATAAGCCTTCGAAACGGTTCCGTCCTCATTGATACGCATCAGGGAAGCAGTCGCTTTCGGCGAATCGTTCTTATCCAATTCGATAACGCTTACCTTTGGCTGGCCTAGCGTGTAACCGACTTGGCAGAATCCGATATTTGGTTTCCGAATCCAGCCTTCAACCGCATAAGGCTCTACCGTCCAACTGACTACTTTCCCCGTCTTTCCTGCAGGCAAAACGCTACGAAGCACAAACCAGCCGTTCTGTGCCAGCATACGCCCGTCGTAAAGTTTCAGTTCAGCATCATTACTATGGATACGAATCATACGCTCCGGGTCATCCATCGCCATCGTAATGCTATGCCCCGTCTCAAGAGGAAGGGGGTCAACGAAACGTCCCGTACCTCTGTCATCGTAAGTCTTGAATCCTTTAAACTGCCGAGGTTTCTCACTATTGGGACGGGCAACGGTCTGACTGGTAGCATAACGCGGGAAACGATTCAAACGGCCATCCATCGAAAATGTCTTCAGCCAATATCTGGAAGGAAGAAACTCCAGATTCAGACCGGCATTGCCGACAAGTTCTTCCGGCACGGGTTTATCAAGCCAAACGGCTATTTCCACCGCTTTCCCTTGTGCAGTAACTACCACACGGCTATCAAAATCGTAATCATCATAACGCAGTCCGACTTCGATGCTTCCTTGTTCACGGTTCACATTCCGGTAAGTCATCTTCGGCACCAAATCCCATTGCTCGGGCGTATTGTTCAACCGCACGGCACCGCCCTGAATAGCGCGGATTCCATGCTGGATAATCTCAATGCCCGAGTTTTTCTCGTCATTGAATCCGCCATTAAAACTGTTGCTGAAAACCAGCACATTCACTCCTTGCCTTTCAAAATAGCAGCTGTCGTTCAATTGCAAGTCCTGCGCTTGCGAAAAAGATGCCGCCATAAGGCTCATAACCCATAACAAATTCTTCTTGTTTTTCATACTACTAACAAATTACAAATTTATTGTTAGAGCCTGGCAGCAACCCAGCGTTTAACCGCACGGATACATTTTTCATTACATTAACAACTCGTGCGGCAACAGGCAAATCCATTCATTTCAACCGTTCAGTGACCTGCTCCACGAAATAGCGAGGCCGTTGCTTCACCTCCTTGTATATCTTACCCACATATTCGCCGATGATTCCGCACGCCAGC
Organism: uncultured Bacteroides sp.; assembly: GCA_949296855.1. Classification (GTDB taxonomy): domain Bacteria; phylum Bacteroidota; class Bacteroidia; order Bacteroidales; family Bacteroidaceae; genus Phocaeicola. Next base: position 40,346 of record CASFRN010000039.1, read on the forward strand.
AATATCGCCCCTCCGATGAACCATACCGACACCAACAAAGACGTCCACCCGGGAATAGCGTTTCCTTCAACATACGAACACAAACCGTAAACAATAGCAAACACAGCTATCAACATGAAAAACAATCCCAAATAAGTGATATACCGCAACGGACGCACCGAAAACGAAGTAATGCCATCCAGCGCAAAGCTAATCATCTTCTTTAACGGATACTTCGACTCTCCGGCAAAACGCTCCTTACGGTCATAATAAACCATTGCCGACGGAAAACCCAAAGAAGAAACCATACCGCGAAGGAATAAGTTGCGTTCGGGATACGAAACCAATGCCTGAAGCGTGCGGCGGCTCATCAGGCGGAAATCGGCATGATTGTAAACAATGTCACCCCCCAATCCGCGCATCAGCCGATAGAAAGCCAACGCCGTATATTTCTTGAAGAACGTATCGGTCTTCCGCTCGCGGCGCACGCCGTACACAATGTCAAAACCTTTATTATAATAGTCTACCATGGTGCCGATAGCCTCTATATCGTCTTGCAGGTCGGCATCTATCGAAACACACGCGTCGGCATGAGCCGAAGCCCATTCCAATCCAGCCCAAAGCGCATGCTGATGCCCCACGTTATGAGCCAGTTTCAGTCCTTCTACATACGGATTCTCTTCGGCATACTGCCTGATTAAACTCCACGTTTTGTCCTTACTCCCGTCGTCCACATAAAGAATCATTCCATGCCCGATGGCGTTCCGTTCCAACAAGCCGTCGAGTACACGCGAAAGCTGAAAGGTGGTTTCGGGCAATACCGCCTCTTCATTATAACAAGGGACTACGATTACAAATTTCATAGCATTATCTTTTATGTTTGAATACAAATCTGACCAAAACGAAATTCACCGGTATAGCAATGGCAAATACCGGAAAAGGCGCCCACACTTTTGGCACGCCGACATACAAGAAAAGATTCAGCAACACGATATGAAGCAAATAGTTGACCCCGTGTGCTGCTCCCATTCCAAACAACTTCTTCCATGAAGGGACTGAAGCAAACGTAAAATAAGCGGTAGCATAAAAATTAGCAACGAACGAAAGCACATACCCCACAGTATACGCCACATTGACATTTATCACCTGTTGCAAAAGGTAATAAATGCCGTAATGCAACGCCGTCGCTCCCACTCCCACCATGCCGAAGCGGAGGATTTCACCATATACCGCCTTCCGTTTCATTCCGTATCTTTCTTAAATTGGTAAAGACGAAGCCTATAATCACCAATCGGAATCTCTCTCACCTGATAATCCGGATGCTCTTCCTTGAATACAGCCATTTCGCCCTCCTCTGCCACCATATATCCTTGCGCGGGAGACACGGCGTAAAACGGAACCACCCTATCTCCCAAATAGAAATTCACAATGAACTGGCGCAACGGATTACCTTTTACCTCATTCAATTGATAAGAATATACAGTGCCTTGAGGCACAACCGAGGCTATCCTTTCCGCTATCGGCTTTTGCGACTTCACATTCAATACCGGCGGCTGGAACAACCCGTCGAGCGACAAGAAAATAGTGAATACGATAAAGAACACATCATAATGTATCATACTTAACTCTTTCTTCCGCAAAGCAGAAACAAAACACTTCACCGCTACCAGCATCGCCCCTATTAAAAACCACGATACGACACCCAGCGGCACCGTCTCCAGTGCGTGCATAAATGCCCGGTTCTCTTCGGCATGACGTCCCGAAAAGATAGAATCGGGCACCCAGCCCATACGGAGCGAAAAGAACACGAACAAAAGCAATACGGAAAGCGAAGCCATCACGCTGCCGAACACCTTCATCACCACCGGACGGACACGCACCAAATACAAGATGTATTCCGCCAAGAAATAAGCGATGAACGGATAAATAGGCAACAGGTACACGCTGCGCTTGCTCTTCGGAATGCAATAGAACACGAAGATGATTACAATGCTAAGCAAAGAGAACAGGCGTGCGTCGTCCATCGTGCGGATGTATGCTTTCAATTGTCCCCACCATTCACGGGGCTTAGCCTGAATCTTCCGGTACTTCAGCGCAAACAAGGATATCAATACCAGCAACGTATAAGGCACATATCCCGCCAACACCGTAACCACATTATAATACGCCGGATTCTCGTGCGACTCATACGACATCTTGCCCAAGAAGCGCAACACATTCTCTTCCAATACCAACTGCAGGAACTCATCCCCTCCCTGCCGGTAAGCCGCCACATACCAAGCGAAAGGAAGCACGCACGATGCCAACGCCACCCCGAAAAACGAGAAGAAAATGCGTCCAAAATTCATGCCGCGTATCCACAAGAATACTGCCGTCACCAGGCAAGGAAGCACCATACCTACCGGCCCTTTGGTCAGAAAAGCCCCGCTCAAGCAAAGGATGGCTATCCACGGAATCCCCCGCAAACGCTTCTCGCCCCATTTGTAAAGCTGGTAGAGCGCAATGACCATCAAGGCGGAGAGCAACATATCCACCCGGCAATTTGTCCCCGCACGGTGCACCTCGAAGTTGGTCAACGTAAGAAGCGCCATAACGAAAGCTACTTCACGCCCACGACGCTTGGCGAAGAAAGCATATCCTGCCATCACCATCGCCATCAGTGCTATCGCCGAAGGCATACGCGATGTATATTCTGTCACTTGTCCTATCACCGCCGAACACACCGCGATACACCAATGAAACAAAGGCGGCTTATAAGCGATATCCACCCCATTGTTCACAGGAAGAATCCAGTTGCCTTTTTCCAGCATGGCCAAGGCCACCACCGCCTCACGCGGCTCGCCCTTGGTATGGAAAAAAGCCTCGCCCAAGAACAAGAATAACGAGCAAATGCATATACCCGCCAATATCCATGCTACATTTCGATTTTTCTGCATAAACATATCTTAATATATTCCGAGACAAAGGTATAAAGTTTTTTCGAACCTGTTATCAAAGTATGCCATTCTCTTCAGAATATTAGTGAGCGGGATGATTATAAAATAACAAGATTTCATTATCTTTGCAAAAATAACCACAACCTACTAACAACCTATTATGAAGATTAATTGCGTCGTAGTTACTTACAATCGTGTCGCGTTATTAAAAGAGAACCTCTCTGCGCTTAAGTCACAAACTTACCCGATACACAAGATATTCATTATCAACAACCATTCAACAGATGGTACTGAAGAATACCTTTCTATCTTCAAGAATGACCCTCAAATGGAAATCCACCATTTAGACAAGAATATCGGAGGATCCGGCGGCTTTTCATACGGTATAAAGCAAGCCGCATTGAACGGATGCGATTACGTTTGGATAATGGATGATGATACCATTCCTGAAAAAAACGCCCTCGAACAACTGATAAAAGCAACGACCCTCGACACACGCATCGGTTTTGTCAGCAGCAAAGTCGTATGGACAGACGGAGAGATACACAAGATGAATAAGTGCGGAATCAGGCAACCCATCCAAAAGAAGACATCGGCAGACAATCCGTCCGTTTATGGCTTTGCCTGCAATAACGCCACCTTCGTGTCGACTTTAATTAAAGCTGAAGCTATTTATAAAGTCGGACTTCCCTATAAAGAATTCTTTATATGGCATGACGATATAGAATATACCGAACGAATTATACACCATGGATATACCGCCTATTACATTGAGCAAAGCATAGTGACACACAAGACCAATAGCAACTATGCCCCCCGTGTATACGAAGCAGACCCGAAAGATTTATGGAAATTCTATTACCAGGCGCGCAATACAACTTTTCTCACCCGGCTAAGAAAACCCAACGCGTTTATCTTCTATTTTTCCATATTAAATAAATACCGCAACTATATGCGCCGTATCAAACGAATGGAAAACAAAGAAAACCAAAAATTACTTCGGAAAGAAATCAGACGAGGGTGTATAGACGGATTGAAGTTCCGGCCCAAAATCGAATACATTTCCGCAAACGAGTCTAAAAGCTAAGAAACTGTTTTGAATTTATCGTGCGATGATTTGGGATGAGTTTTTGAGGCATTTCCACTTCTGTGATGAGGAAGACAGCGGGCTATCTGACGAAGAACAGAAGCGGAAAGGACTAAAAAAACCGCCCAAAGCACACACGAAAACGGATACATCAAGCCAAGAAAAACTTCTCGTAGAAATTCAAAACAGTTTCTAAACTTTTACCTCCCTCAACGCCCTCCGGATATAATATCCCGTGCGCAGACGCTCGCTCACTTGCTTTACGTTCCGCTTCATGGCGGCGTATTGTTCAGGAGTGAGCGCGTCTAATGCGCCGTCTAAGTCTGCCAGCGAAGCGATGCAAATGCCGATTCCGTTTGCACGGACGAAATCCGCCAAAGCAGCCTGTTCCCAAATGATGACAGGAAGCTCACACCGGATATACAAAGAAGTCTTGTGCGGATTGTTATATTTCAGATACTCGCCGAAATCTCCCGTACAAGCATCCACCGAAAAACCATCCCACACCAATCCGAAATCGCCTTGCGCCGTAGCTATCAGGTCATCTGAACGGACAAAGCCTTTACACGTGAAACGGTCCTTTCCCTTCGCCTTGTCCAGTTCGAAACCATTTCCGTATAAATTGAAACAGAACGAATGCGCATAAGCTCCCACTTCATACAGAAACGTATTTTTCCGCGGGTTCAACGCTCCGGCATAAAGCACTTCGTAAAGCTTGCCCGGCTTCCCATGAGGGGAGGCTTCCGTATCCGACAAGTAATCGAATACGCCCAGCACTCCTATCGGACGCTTGCAACCGTTCTCTTCCAGCCAGCGTTTCATCTTTTCATTGTGCGCAATGATGTAATCGGCGCAGCTCAAGCGATGTATCTCTTGCGCCACAGTCAGCTTCTTGCGCCGGAAGCTTCCCAAATCGTGTATCACCACAACGACTTTCGCCCCCCGCAGGTGTGCCATGCGGCAAACCAAAGTGAAATATTTCTTCAGAGGATATTGTAACGTCAAGCGGTCGCCCTTCCGCAAACAGAACGGCGCCTTCAATACTCCCGCCAACGTAAAAAGGAAAGCCAGCACCGTATTCGTATAACGTGTCTGAGGCAAACCGACATTCACAAATCCGTCTTCCTCCATTATCTGTTCAATATCGGTCTTCGCTTTGTTCCCGGCTCCGTCCACTCCTTTGTAATTACGCGATAAATAACAGTTTCTCATACCTTTATCTCTTATTCTTCCTGCAATGTTTGTACAAATGTAAGAGAAAAGGCAATATTTTGCAAATGAAAAGCTGATAAACATCCGTCACTTCCTCCGTAAAGCAGTTTGCGTTACTGCTGTTTCCGCCATACAGCATCGTACTTGCTGCCCGCATTATAGTCTATCATATAAAAATAACACGTTAACTGATAAGAAGAAGGCTACATTCTTCTATCTCCATTATAATCATAATCTTCTAAAGTAAGAGCTATAATCCAATTCTTAATATAATCAGCCAAACTTTGGTGGGTTACTTCCGGTGGGTCAGACTCACTGTATGCATAATTGGAATACCAAAAAACAATCTGATTAGAATCACCACCATTGGTTTTTACATGGGTATCGAAACAATAAAAGTTTCCTCCGCCATCAGGGCTGAACGGTATTAAATGCTTATATTGAGGTACAACTACTTCAAAATGCTCAATATTATAACACATAAATAAGTCATAATTCTTTTCTTTATCAATTACACCTAACACATTATCTCCCATTAAAGAAAATCCATTCGTAATACTAAGAAGATATTTATAATCTTCTGGAAGTTTCACTCCAAATGTTGCCTCAAAACGCTCTATTAAGATAGGATTAACAGGTTCTCTCCAATCTAATATCCGAGATGTAAACTTCTGCAGTTCAGCAATAACCTCATCCATCTCTTGCTTTACTTTATTGTCCATACTCTTTTTCCCAATATTCTTTTTTAGCCTTTTCAAATTCTTTCCTATCTATTTGGTTAGATTGACCCAAATTAGGATGATTTTTCTTGAAATTACCTATACCACGATGATCTTTGTTTACTCATTTCCTTAAAAGGTCCATTAGGACTTTATCCTTCATAATGAATCTCAACAGATGTTTTATAAATTAAAATTAGAAGAGGGTGTCTCAAAATGAAAATTGCCTATCAAAAAGTAATGTCATTCTGAGCATAGCGAAGAAACAACGTTCGACGAAGTCAATCTCGTGTGCATCAGCTTGTGTATTCGAGATCCTTCACTCCGTTCAGGATGACAAAA
>CASFRN010000040.1 GCA_949296855.1 uncultured Bacteroides sp.
GCTGCGCATCGTGTGGCAGGTGTTCGTGTCCGCCTCTTTCTCCATCCCTTCCGACTCGATGATGCCCACGCTCCGTCCGGGCGACTACGTACTGGTAAACAAGCTGCTGAAAGGGGCGCGGCTGTTCGATGTATGGGATGCGGCGGAACACCGCCCGTTTGAGATACGGAGATTGCCCGGCTTGGAGGAGTTCCGTCGCGGGGAGGTCTTGGTATTCAACTTTCCTTATCCCGAACGCTGGGACAGCATCGGTTTCGACATCATGCTGTATTACGTGAAGCGTTGCGTGGGCCAGCCGGGCGATACGGTAGAGATAAGGGATGCGCATTACCGGGTGCGTGGGGTGGATGCTCCGGTCGGCAACGCCGGTTCGCAGGAACGGCTTTCGCGGATGTTGGCGGAGCGGCATGGCAGGGAGGAGATGAAACGGAATCATTCCTATTACACGTTCCCGCATGATTCCCTGCTGGGTTGGAACATCGAGGATTTCGGTCCCTTGTATGTCCCTGCCCGTGGCGATTCCGTCCGCCTGAATCGGGAGACCTTCCTGTTTTACCGCAACCTGATAGAGTGGGAGCAGCGGGCAAAGCTGGAGTACCGTGAGGGTCGTTGTTATTTACAGGGCAGGGAGATAGCGGGCTACCGCTTCCGTGAGGACTATTACTTCATGGGCGGCGACAACTGCCTGAACTCGCAAGACTCGCGCTACTGGGGCTTGCTTCCCGAGCCTTACATCGTAGGCAAGGCAACACGGATATGGAAGTCGGAAGACCCCTATACGGGGGATATGGATTGGAGCCGAGTGTGGAAGCGGATAGAGTGAAAAAATAGCCCGAATGTAACATACGTGTACGTTTGAGATAGATAAGTGTATGAATAATGTAACATAGAGAAACATAAACGGAATATAAACGGAATATAAAACGAGATTTTATGTAGAATTTATATTAAATATTTGTCCGGTTATCGAAGAATGTTTAGGTTTGTAGGGCATTCGGACGAGACGGCAAAATGAAAAAGAGAAAGCAATGGATGGATACATGACATGGAAAGACAAGGTGGCGGAAGCCGTTGTCTTTGTAGCGGTGGCGATGTCGCTCAGCGTGCTGCTGATGAATGCGGGCGATATGCCGATGGGGACGCAAGAAGAAGCCTGGCAATGGATGTACGGATGCTGGGCGGTGGTGCTGGCGTTGTTCTTTATTTGTATGCTTACAAGGAAAGGCCGGTCGCTTCTTTATCACCACGTGGCCGATGCAGCCTCGTTGGCGCTCATGCTGTATGGGATAATAGAAGCGGTGTGGGGCTTGTGCCAACTATGGGGCTGGCTGCCTTCCAATCATGCCAGGTTTGCCGTAACGGGGTCGTTTGCCAATCCCGGTCCCTATTCGGGTTTCCTTGCCGTGGTGTTCCCGCTGGCTTACTCCGAATATACAAGCTTGACTTACCAGCATATCCGGAAGCCGGTTGCCCTGGTGGCGATGGTTTCCATCGTGCTGGTATTGCCTGCGGGGATGAGCCGCACGGCATGGATTGCCGCCCTTGTCGCGACGGGGTATGTGTATTACCTGTGGAATGAATGGCGGATAGACGAATATTATCCGCGGCATGGAAAGTTGCTGCGGTGGGCGATTGTGATGGGGGCGGCCCTTGTCCTTGCGGGAGCGGGAGCAGGGCTTTATCATCTGAAAAAAGATTCGGCGGACGGGCGTCTGCTGATGTGGAAAGTGGCGGTCACCGCTTTGCGGGAACATCCGCTGGCAGGTAACGGATGGAACGGGGTGTCTGCGGTTTACGGACAGGCACAAGAGGATTATTTCGCCAAGGGAGACTATACGGAGACGGAGGCGCGGGTGGCGGACGCTCCCGAATACGTGTTCAACGAATACCTGCAAGTGGCGTTGGCATGGGGCATTCCGGTGCTGGTAGGGGCATGCCTGATTGTAGGTTGGAGTCTGAACCGCTTGAATTGGACCCTGAACTATGGGCTATGCGGGGCGTTGCTGGCTTTTCTTATTTTTGCGTCCGCGTCTTATCCGTTGCAGTATCCGGCGATGGTGGCGGTGCTGGCCTTATTGGTGCTTTCCGGCCTGTCGGTAGCGGTGCTTTGGCTGAATGTGGGATATGCCGTCAGTTGCATGCTGGTGGTGTGCGGATGTTCGGTTTCTTGGATGAAATACGGCGACAAGAAATATGCGGCGGAGCTGTACCGCTCATGGGGGCAATGCCAGGTGTTGTACAATGCCGGGCTGTATGAACGTGCGGCGGAGGCGTATGGCAATTTGTACGAAAAGCCGTATGCAGCGTATCGGGACATGGACTGGAATCCCCGTTTTCTGTTCGAGTATGCCCGCTCGCTGCATAAAACCGGGCAGTGGGACGAGTCGACCGCTGTCTTGCTAGAAGCTTCGAAGGTGAGCGGCGACCCGATGATACTGAACCTGATTGGGAAGAACGAGTCGGCGATGTACCGTTTCGACAGTGCCGAGCGGTATTACCGCCGGGCGGCTAACCGGGTGCCGTCGCGCATTTATCCGTATTACCTGATGGTGAAGCTCTTTTCGTATCCCGACAATTACCAGCCCGACAAGTTGCGGGAAGCGGCACGGGTGGTATTGACGAAAGAACCGAAGGTGCCCTCGACGGCTGTAAGGCAGATGAAGGAAGAGACCCGGAAGATATTGGAGGAAAAACAGATTGAGTTATGAGAGTCGTTTCTGGTGAGGCGATGCGGTATGGTTTGCGCCAGGGTGACGCCAACGGGAAACGCGTGAGGTTATACCTTCCGAAAATGAATATATACTGCATGGGCCGATGAAGTATATATCCGTGGGCAGTTGCAGTATATATTCAACTGCCAATGCAGTATATATTCATTTTTCGGACAAGTGGCCTGGCCGACTCAAAAATGAGAAGATAAGAGGGGGGGAAGATGGATTAAACTATGGAGAGTCCATTCATCTTCCACCCGATGTTAAACCTAAAAATAGAAGGAGAGGTAGCTGTAAACCTTGACAGGGATGAAGATATTTTTATACATAATAAGCGTACTTTGTTTGGCGGCTTGTTCGAAGTCGCCAAGCAAAGGCCTTTGCATCGCTTTGCCGGCTGATGTGCAGGTGTTTGAAATGGACAGTGTAGATAGCGGCGTTTTGCTGAACGCTACCGGGATGGTTGCCCTTCCGGATTACTTGATTATATCCAATCTTCATAAAGATACGTTGTTTGATGTCTTTGATGTTCACAGTTTGGAATACCGGTATAGCGGTTTGATTTATGGCGGAGGTTCTAATGACATGCTTCCTTTCAGATGGATACGGCCTCTTGACAGTCATCGGTTTTATGCTATAGGCTTAGGTGTTCCGCTTGTTACTGTTGTAGATGTTGAAGGCGGATTGAAAATAGATGGGCGCAAGCAACTTGAATGGGAAAAAGATGTCTGTCAGAATCTGTACCCTTTGAAGAACGGAAAAGTCTTGATTCAACCTGGTAAAAGACAAGGAGGGTGGAGCTTGTATGATACGACAAGCGGTGATGTGTCTGATATGCCTGATTCTCCTTTTCAAGAGGACGAGCCGGAAGCAGATATGATACAAACTTTTCAGTATCGGGCGGTAAACGTGGCGGTGAATGCGGATAAAGAACGCATTGCGTTTTTTTATAGCAAGTTCCCGTTTGTCCGTTTTTTCGATTTTGACGGTAATTTGTTGGTTGAGTATAGTGTCGGGGAGGAAATATCCGACCCGCAAAAGTTTTTTCATAGGGAAGGAATGTATTATTGGGGATGTTCGTATACGGCAGATTTTATTTTCGTAAAATACGCTCCCGATAATGAAACTTCGGATGTGACTTGCTTCCAAGTGTGGGATTGGGAAGGAAATTTGTTGTCGCGGTTTAATGTCGCGGATAAAATAAACCTGTTTACGGTATCTGCCGACGGGAAAAGAATGTTTGCGGCAAAAAATGATAATAATCATATTTTTTGGTGTAATATTGCATCGGCCTTAGACTGCAAAACGGGAAAGGAGTAAAATTAATAGAAGATAAATATGAACGCACGCTACGGATATGTGATGCTGTTGCTTGCCGCGGGAATATGGGGCGGATGCAGCGAAGAGAAAAAAGACACCTCCGAAAAGGAGGGAGTGGAAACGGTGCTTCCCTCACGGGTGGCGGAGGTGAGTGTGACGACCTTGAAGAAACAGGCTTTCGAGCACGAACTGGTGAGCAACGGCAAGGTGGAAGCCAAGCGGTATGCAGCCTTGCAGTTCCGTACAGCGACCGAACCGGTGGCCCGCATCTATGTGAAGAACGGCGACCGGGTAAAGAAAGGGCAGAAGATAGCCGAACTGGACCTGTTCGCCCTGCAAAACAAGCTGAAACAGGCGGAATATACGTTAGAGCAAGCCCGGCTGGAGATGCAGGATGTGCTGATAGGGCAAGGGTATGCTCCCGACCGGATGGAAACCGTGCCCGAATCGGTGAGGAAATTGGCTGCTACCAAAAGCGGATACGGGCAGAGCGAGGCGGCTTACGAACTGGCAGAGCGCGAACTGGAGCAAGCTACGCTGACGGCACCCTTTGACGGCATCGTGGCCGATCTGGACGGCAAGGAATACAATATGCCGGAAAGCGGGAAACCCTTCTGCCGTATCCTTTCGACCACCGATATGGAAGTGGCGTTTACGGTACTGGAGAGCGAGCTGCCGTTGGTGAAGACGGGCAACCAGGTGGAGGTGATGCCCTATGCGGTGGCTTCCGGCAGCTTGCCGGGACGCATCGCGGAGATAAATCCATCGGTAGACGAAAACGGATTGGTGAAAGTGAAAGCACAGGTGGACGGGAGAGGCAAGCTGTTCGACGGGATGAACGCAAGGGTGAGCGTGAAGCGTTCGGTGCCCGGACAGCTGGTGATACCGAAGACTGCCGTGGTATTGCGTTCGGGCAAGCAGGTGGTGTTTACCCTGAAGGACGGAAAGGCCATGTGGAACTATGTGCAGACCGGACTGGAAAACCTGTCGGAGTATACCGTGACGGGTGAGGGAATGGAAGAAGGCGTAACGGTCATTACGGCGGGCAATGTGAACCTGGCACACGAAACGCCGGTAAAAGTGGTGAAGTGATATGGTAAAGTTCTTGATACAACGGCCGATAGCTGTACTGATGGCGTTTACGGCCTGCTTCATCATCGGAGTCGTCACTTATCGGGCGTTGCCGGTATCCTTGCTGCCCGACATCGACATTCCGCAGGTGACAGTGCAGATGACCTCGGAAAACGCTTCGGCGCGTGAGATGGAGAATACGATGATGGCTCCCGTGCGGCGTGCCTTGCTGCAAGTGTCCGGACTGGAAGAAATGCACAGCGAGACGCGCGACGGTTCGGGTGTCATCCGCTTGTCGTTCGAGTTCGGGACGAATACGGATTTGGCTTTCATTGAAGTAAATGAAAAGATAGACGCGGCGATGAACAGCTTGCCCAAGGACGCCGAACGCCCTAAAGCCATCAAGGCAAGCGCAACCGATATTCCGGTGTTCTACCTGAACATGACCCTGAAGAAAGACGTGCCTTATCAGGCAACCGACGAGCAGGCATTCCTGACCATGGGCGAACTGGCGGAAAACGTTGTGCGGAGGCGCATCGAACAGCTTCCGCAAGTGGCCATGGCCGACATGACCGGAGTGCCGGAACGGATGCTGCAGATAGTGCCCGATGTGGGGAAGATGAACAGTCTGGGTATCAGTACAGACGAACTGGAACAAGTGCTGACCGCCAATAACGTGGAGCCGGGAAGTATGTTGGTGCGCGACGGATATTATGAATACAACATCCGTATCGCCTCTTTCTTGCGCACGCCGGAAGACGTGGAAAACATTTATCTGAATAAGGACGGGCGCATCATGCAGCTGAAGGACTTGTGCCGGGTGCGGATGGTGACAGCGGGTGAGACAGGACGTTCGCTGGCCGGAGGAAAACGGGCCGTGACCTTTGCCATCATCAAGCAGTCGGAAGAGAACATGGACAACCTGAAGGCGGAACTGAAAAGAACGACCGATTACTTTGCCGCACAGTATCCCGACATTGATTTTTCGGTTACACGGAACCAGACCGAACTGTTGGATTATACCATTTCGAACTTGCAGCAGAACTTCACGTTGGGCTTCCTGTTCATTTTCATCGTGGCGGTGTTCTTTATCGGCGATGTGCGTTCGCCGTTGATTATCGGCATCACGATGGTGGTGTCGGTGGTGATAACGTTCTTCTTTTTCTATTTGTGCAAGGTGTCGCTCAATATCATCTCGCTTTCGGGGCTGATTATGGCGGTGGGCATGATGATAGACAATGCGATTATCGTAACCGAAAATGTGTCGCAATACCGGGAGCAGGGGTATACGCTGAATCGGGCTGCCGTGACAGGGACGAACGAGATGATAACGCCCATGCTGAGCTCATCGCTCACTACGGTCGCCGTGTTTGTGCCTTTGATATTCATGAGCGGCATTGCCGGAGCCATTTTTACCGACCAGGCGTTCTCTATCACGGCAGGTCTGGCGGTGTCTTACTTTACAGGTATCATGTTGCTGCCGGTATTGTATGTCTTGTTCTTCCGGTTGGGGATGCGGAAATACCGCTGGCTGAATTTTAACTTCAGGGACAAGTTGAAGAACGATTGGCTGGAGCGGGGATACGATGCAGGCAACCGGTGGGTGTTTGCGCATAAGCGGGTGAGCCTGCTGATAGCGGTGCTCACGTTGCCGCTGTGCGCCGTGATGTTCGGAATATTAGACAAGGAACGGATGCCGGAGATAGACCAAAACGAACTGATTGTGAAAGTGGCGTGGAACGAGAACATCCACATAGACGAAAACAACCGGCGTGTGGACGAATTGTTGAAGCAAGCAGACAGCTTGACGGTAGAGCATACGGCGTATGTGGGGATGCAGGATTATGTATTGAATGCCGATGAGGCTTTGTCGGCGGGCGAGGCGGAACTTTACTTTAAGACGGCGAAGCCGGAGGAGATAGCGGTTTTGGAACGGCACTTGAAAGATTGGTTCGGACGGAACTATCCGGAAGCTGTAGTCACTTATTCGCCTCCGATGACCATCTTTGAGAAACTCTTCGTGACGGGTGAGGCGGATGTCGTGGCGCAACTGCAATCCCGGAATAAGAGTGTCAGCCCGCAGCCGGCCGAATTGAAAGAGATAGAGCGGCAAATAGCGGAAACCGCCGGTATACGTCCAGAGGCCATCGCTTTCCGGAGCCAGCTGAATATCGTGATAGACCGTAACAAGTTGCTGCTGTATGGAGTGGATTATAATGAAGTGGTGAGCGTATTGCGTACGGCGTTCAAGGAGAACAAAGTGTCGGTGTTGCGCTCTTACCAGCAATATCTGCCTATCGGCATAGCGGGCAATGAACGTACCGTCGAGCGGGTGCTGGCTGAAACCTTGGTGGAGAATGTGCCGAGAAACGGGGAAGAAAAAGCATATGTCCCGTTGAAAGACCTGGTATCGGTACGCCCGGCGGAAGACTTGAAAAGCATTACGGCAGGGATTAATGGCGAATACATCCCTTTGCGCTTTTACGATGTGGAAGACGCACCCAAGCTGATGACGGAAATACGGCAGGCGGTAGACGGGTCGGGCAAATGGGACGTGGACTTTGCAGGAAGTTTCTTTTCGAACCAGCGGATGATGGACGAACTGATGGTGATATTGGGCATATCTATCTTGCTGATGTATTTTATCTTATGTGCCCAGTTCGAAAGTTTCTTGCAGCCGCTTATTGTGCTGGCGGAGATACCGATGGATATTGCTTTTGCCTTGTTGTGCCTGTGGATATGCGGGGATACGCTGAACCTGATGTCTGCTATCGGCATCATCGTGTCGTGTGGTATTGTGGTGAATGACTCCATCTTGAAACTGGATACCATCAACGAGCTTCGTAAAACCGGTATGCCGCTTTTGGAGGCAATCCATACAGGAGGAAGAAAAAGATTGCGTGCGATAGTCATGACTACATTGACCACCGTCTTTGCCATGGTGCCGTTGCTTTTCACTTCCGATATGGGGTCGGAGTTACAGCGTCCGTTGTCCGTCGCTATGATTGGGGCGATGACGCTGGGTACGGTGGTCAGTCTGTTTATTATTCCATTGATTTATTGGCTAATCTATAGAAAACATGAAATACGGAAAAATTAGTATAGCTATCTTGGCGCTGGTGGCGGGATGTATGCCGGTAGCGGCGCAACAAACGGTGAAACTGAATTTGCAGGAAACGATAGAATTGGCAAACGACAGCTCGTTGTCGGCGTTCCGGTATCAGAACATGTACCTTTCGGGCTATTGGGAATACCGCACATACAAGGCAAACCGACTGCCCAGCCTGACCTTGAACTTGATGCCGGCCCAATATTACCGGTACATTACGCAGCGGTATGATTCGAATGAAGATATAGATGTGTATCGGGAACAGCAGATGTTCAGTGCTTCGGGCGGGTTGAGCCTGTCGCAGAACTTCGACTGGCTGGGCGGTACGTTTTACATGGATACCAATCTGGATTTCATGCGGAATTTCGGCGACTCGAAATCGACGCAATATTCCACGGTTCCTTTCCGCATCGGATACCAGCAGGAACTGTTGGGATATAATGCTTTCCGGTGGGACCGCAAGATAGAGCCTTTGAAGTTCGAGAAGGTAAAGAAGCAGTTTATTTATCATACGGAAGAGGTGGCGGAAGAAGCGGTAAACTATTTTTTCGGACTGGCTATGGCGCAGGCCGACTACCGGCTTGCGGCAGACAACTTGGTTACGGCCGATACGCTATGTGCCATCGGGATGCAGCGGCAGAAGATTGCTTCTATTTCGCAAGCCGACTTGTTGACGTTGAAACTGGATAAAGTAAACGCGCAGAATACACTGACCAATGCAAGGATTGCGCTCAAGCGGGCAATGTCGGCATTGGCTACTTTTCTGAATATGGATAAGAATACGACCATCGAACTGGATTTGCCGGGAAGACCCCGGCGGTTGGAAGTCTTGGCGGACGACGCGCTACAGCGGGCAAGGGAAAACAATCCTACTTACTTGGAGCAGCGTCAGAATATCTTGGAAGCCGAACGTGACGTGGACCGTACCAAGAAGGAATCACGTTTCAACGCCAGTTTCAATGCCAGCGTGGGTTTCAATCAGGTGTCGGATAATATCCGTTCCGCTTACAAGAATCTGCAGCAGCAGGACCTGGTGTCTATCAGTGTATCCATCCCGCTAATAGACTGGGGCGTGCGGAAAGGAAAATATAATATGGCGAAAAATAACCTGAATGTCGTGAAGATTGCGGCAAGGCAAGAGGAAATCAGTTTGGAAGAAGATGTGGTGATGACCGTGAGCGACTTCAATGTGCAGCAGGATTTGATTGCGGGAGCAGAGGAAGCGTTGGATTTGGCGGAACTGGCTTACGAGCAGACGCGGCAGCGGTTCATTATCGGGAAAAGCGATGTGAACAGCCTGACCTTGGCATTGAACCGCCAACAGGAGGCACAGAAGAACTACATTCAAGCGTTGCAGAATTATTGGTTGAGTTATTATAAGATAAGGAAACTGACCTTGCACGATTTTGAGACGGGCTTTTCGCTATCCGACCGTTTCGACTTTAAAAACGCGAATTACCGATGAAACAGCAAAACCATAAAACTGCTTCTGCCTTTACGTTGATAGTCAGTTTTATCTGCCTGGCTATTGTGGGGCTTTCGTTGATGCCTTTGTTGCCGGTGAAGCTTTCGCCATCGCACGAGCTTCCGTCTTTGACAGTGTCTTTTTCTATGCCGGGCAATTCGGCAAGAGTCATAGAGACTGAAGTGACCAGTAAACTGGAAGGTGCTTTGTCGCGCGTAAACGGCGTGCGTAAAATCCGTTCTACTTCTGATAACGGAAGCGGCAGCTTACGTATCGAGATAGACAAGCACAGCGATACGGAGCTGGTGCGTTTCGAGGTCTCTACCGTCATCCGGCAAATTTGGCCGCAATTGCCCGATGGGGTAAGCTACCCTTCCTTGTCTACGCAACATTCGGACGACCAGTCGGCGCGGCCTTTTATGACTTACACGCTTAATGCGCCGGCAACTCCTATCCTGATTCAGAATTATGGAGAGAATTATATCAAACCGATGCTGTCTGCCATCAAGGGTATTTACAAGATAGAGTTGAGCGGAGCTACACCTATGGAATGGAAACTGGTTTATGATAATCGTCTGTTGCAGCAATTGGGACTTTCGGCCGATGATGTGGAGCAGGCTATCCGGGAATATTACGATGGAGAGTTTTTAAGTATCTGTCAGGCGGATGCGGGAGGTGAGTGGATCAGGGTGGCACGCACTCCGGCGGCGGAGGGGGAAGGTTTTCATCCTTCTTCCATCTATGTGCAGACACAGGAAGGGGAACTGGTTGCTCTTGACAAACTGGTCACAGTGGTACATGCCGAAGAAGAGCCGAACAGTTATTTCCGTATCAACGGATTGAACTCCATTTATCTGTCTATCACGGCGGATGAGACTGCCAACCAATTGACTTTGGCAAGCCAAATCAAAGAGGTGATGGGCGAAGTGCAACGCCAGATGCCTCCGGGGTATGAAGTGCACATCAGCTACGATGCTACGGAATATATCAGCAAGGAGCTGAATACGAATTATTTCCGTACGGCGGTTACGGTCTTGATATTGTTGCTGTTTGTGGCTGTCATTACCTTGAACTTGCGTTATCTGTTTCTGATAGTGGTAAGTCTGGCCATCAATATGGCGATCGCTTTTATTTTTTATTATTTTTGTGGGGTGGATATCCAGCTTTATTCGTTGGCGGGTATAACCATTTCGTTGAATCTGGTGATTGACAACACCATCGTCATGACCGACCATATTTTGCACCGTCGGAACCTGAAAGCGTTTATGTCTATCTTGGCGGCTACACTCACTACGATTGGTGCGTTGGTTATCATTTTCTTTATGGACGAGAAGGTGCGGCTGAACTTACAAGATTTTGCGGCGGTGGTGATTATCAATTTAGCGGTGTCTCTGTTTGTCGCTTTGTTTTTTGTGCCGGCGTTGATAGAACGGATTCGCTTGCGGCGTCATTCAGTCTTCTGGCGTTCGTCGCGTGTCAAGCGGGGAGCGGTTTATTTCGCTCGGTTCTATCATGCTATGGTCGGGATGTTGTGCGGGCATAAGTGGGTAGCGTATGTGGCGCTTGTTTTGGCGTTTGGGCTTCCGGTATTTCTGTTGCCTGAAAAGATAGAACATCCGGAGCAAAAAGGCGTATGGGCAAGTGTATATAATAAGGTGTTCGATAACGATACATACCGGGAAAAGATAAAACCGGTAACCGATAAATGGTTGGGCGGAACGTTGAGGCTGTTTGTAGAGAAAGTGTATAACGGAAGCTATTTCGGTAACCAGGACGAAGAGGTGGTGTTGTCGGTGACGGCTACCCTTCCCAATGGCAGCACGCTGGAGCAGATGAATGTACTGATTAAGCAAATGGAGACTTACCTGAGCGGCTTTCAGGAAATCAGGCAGTTTCAGACATCCGTCTACGACGCACGCCATGCGGGCATCAGTATATTTTTTAAGAAAGCCTACGAACACAACGGCTTTCCGTATGTATTGAAGTCGAATATTATCAGCAAAGCACTGACATTGGGCGGAGGAAGCTGGAATGTGTATGGATTGCAAGACCAAGGCTTTTCGAACGATGTGCGTGAGAGTGCCGGCAGTTTCCGGGTGGAGATGTATGGATATAATTACGATGAACTTTTGCATTGGGCGGAGGAAATGAAAAAGCTGTTGCTTTCGCACCGGCGTATTAAAGAGGTATTGGTAAACTCGGAGTTTTCTTATTGGAAAGACGATTACGATGAATTCATCCTTCAGTTTGATAAGGAAAAAATGGCGAAAGAGAAATTGACGGCAAACAGCCTGTTTGCGGTTTTGCGTCCTGTGTTTATGTCAGACCGTACGGTAGGGAGCATCGTGTACGACAATCAGAGCGAGCGCTTGTCTCTTTCTTCGGTGCAGAGTAAGGATTACGACATTTGGGGACTGATGGAAATTCCGTTTGAGGTGAACGGAAGGCAGTATAAGTTGTCCGATTTTGCGGCAGTCCGTAAGGAACAGGTGTCGAAGAAAATTGTGAAAGAAAACCAGCAATACGTGTTGTGCTTGCAATTCGAGTATATCGGCGCACACCGGCAGGGGGAGAAGATATTGGAACAGGATGTAAAGACCATGAAGGCTTCTTTGCCGATGGGATATACCGTAGAAAACAAAAGCAATGATTGGTATTGGGGCAGAGACGATTCGGGGCAATATAAGCTATTGCTGATTGTGATAGCCATTATCTTTTTCATTTCGGCTATTTTGTTTAATTCGTTAAAACAACCGTTGGCCATTATCGGGGTGATTCCTATTTCGTACATCGGTGTGTTCCTTACGTTTTATCTGTTCGGCTTGACATTCGACCAAGGCGGGTTTGCGGCTTTTGTCTTGCTGTGCGGCATTACGGTGAATGCCAGCATTTATATTTTGAATGAATACAACGCCATCCGCCGCCGTTATCCGCGGCAGCGGAAAACAGCCGCATACGTCAAAGCGTGGAATGTGAAGGTTATCCCTATATTTCTTACGGTGACTTCTACGGTATTGGGATTCCTCCCGTTTATGATAGGCGAGAAAGAAAGCTTTTGGTTTTCGTTGGCGGCAGGCACGATAGGCGGGTTGGTCATGTCGGTAATCGGCATATTCTTTTATTTGCCTCTTTTTCTGTTGCCACGGATAAGAAAGGGTAAGGCAAAAGCGCGTTTTTGATTCTTTTAATACGAAACGGTGCAGTGGTTCGGGAAATTTTTCGTTTCTTTAGGAAACCAAACGAAAAACCTATGAAGACGAATAAACTATTGCGCGGGCTGGTGACGATGCTTATCGGCTTGTTGCCTTTCCGGGGGCTGGCGCAAACGTATGACCAGCTATGGAAAGAGGTGGAGACGTATCAGAAGAAAGACCTGCCTAAGTCGGTTATCGCTACGGCGGGAAAGATTTACGAGAAAGCAAAGAAAGAGCGCAACTTGCCTCAGATGATGAAGGCACACTTGGTGCGCTCTTCTTCGCAGGTGTCGCTTACTCCGGATAGTGCCGATGCCGAATTTAAAGCATTGAAGGCTTGGGCAGAGCGGGAGACCGATACCGTGGCGCGTGCCGTGCTGAATAGCCTGATGGGAAGTAATCTGCTATCGAAAGGAACGGCCGCAACGGAAGAGGTCATAGCTTGCTTCCGCCGTTCGGTGGAGGACCGGGATGTGCTGGGCCATGTTTCAGCGGGAGCGTTCCGCCCTATGACGGAATTGGGCAAGCGGAGCAAAGCGTATTTGGGCGACAATATGCTGGACTTGCTTACCCGTACAGCCGTACAGGAGATGGCTTCTATTTACAGTCTGGCGCATTTGCCGAAAGCCGAAGCGTGTATGGATTTATACGACGGGCTGATTGCTTTTTACGGGCAAGAACAGAATCGTCAGGCTGCTTTGCTTGTGAAAGTGGCGAAACTTTGGTTTCAGAAACAACGGTTAGAGAGTTTCAGGCCTTATCGGCTGACTTCCGATGAGGTGATTGAACGCTTGCGCGGACTGATAGCGGATTACGGTGATTTGCCGGCTTGTGCCGACGTGTATGTCAAACTTGCCGGCACTTATCGGGATGCCGGCCGCTTGACGGAAGCCGTCGAGGCTGCTCGTGAAGGACTGAAGAGGTATCCTAAGAGTGAATGGGCGAAAGACTTGCAGACTCAGATAGACTACATCACCCGTCCGGTGCTGAACGTGGACATCCCGTTTATTTATCCGCGTTATGAGACAGACTTGAACGTGACGTATGCCAATTTGGAAGGCGTTACACTCGAATTGTATCGGTTGAATCTGACACCGCAATCGGCTGTCCTTCAATTCCGTCAGGACATGAAGCACGAAGATGTGTTAAGGAAGTACGGTAAGAAAGTTTCTTCTCGCTTCATTACGCTTTGTCCTGCGGCAGACTATCGTCGGCGTGATACCGTGTTGCGCTATATGTTGCCTGAGGAAGGCGTTTATATGTTGAAGCAGATACCTAAGGGAAAGAAGGAGGGGATAGAATATGCCGTGATGTTTGTGTCTCCTTTTCAGGCGATAGACTTTCCGGTAGAAGGGAACAAGCGGGAGTTTATCGCCGTCGACCGCCTGACCGGACAACCGATACCGGGTGCGGAAGTAGTGACTTATAAGTTTAATATTTATGACCCGAAAGCAGATTATGAATTGTGGAACGTGCATCGCACCGATGCCGACGGACGTACTTCTATTACAATGCCGAAGAATACGTCAGTCTATTACAATGTACGTACATCGGGACATGATTATATGGCCATCGGGCAAGTGGGGCGTAGCGGCATAGTGAATGCCCGGCCGATTACGGAATGGCGGGAACAAGCGGATTTGTTTACCGACCGTGCTATCTATCGCCCCGGCCAGACGGTGTATGTGTCGGGCATCGTTTACAAGCAATTGGGCGATTCTACCCGTGTGGCGGAATACACAAGCGATAAGTTGAAAATCTATTCTGGCTCTCAAACCGTAGGAGAGGTGGAGGTAAGTACCGATGAACTCGGTGTATTTTCGCATGCATTTACCTTGCCCGGAGATTTGCTCCCCGGTGTGTATTACGTATCAGGATATAAGAGCATACAGGCTATAAAGGTGGATGAGTACAAACGTCCGACTTTCGATGTGCAGTTCAATCCGTATAAAGATGCATATACGATGGGCGATTCCATCCGGGTATCGGCTGAAGCAAAGACTTACGCTGGTGCTCCGGTGCGCAATGCCCGTGTGAAATATACCGTGACCCGTACTGGCATGTCGTGGTTCCGTTTCCGGGGCGTATCGGAAGAATTGGCATCGGGTGAAATGCAGACCGATGCGGACGGGAAGTTCTTTATCGGCGTGAACTTGGAGAAGCCTTTGGTGGAAGAGGACTACACCTATTATATATATAAGGTGTCGGCAGAAGTGACCGATGGGGCGGGTGAAACCCGTCAAGGCGAATTGGCTCTGCCTATCGGAAAACAGAGCTTAGGCTTGCAAATCAAAGGGTTGAACACGAATGTAATGCGTGAGAAACAAGAGCGCATCCAGTTCCAAGCCTTGAACCTGACTAACCAGCCCGTAAAGGTGGAGGTAAGTTATAAAGTCTATGCCTTGGATAAGGAAGGCAAGAAAGGCGGTTTGCGCTATGAAGGCAAAGCCGTTTCGATGCAATCGTTCGTGCCTTCGGAAGTATGGGCATTGGCTTCGGGCAAGTACCGTATGGAAATCTCCGCACAGGATGAGCAAGGCAGGGCTTGCACCGCAGAACAAGACTTCACGCTATTTTCGAAGGCAGATAAGTTATCTCCTTCGGATGAGATTGCATGGTTTTATCAAGACGGAGACACCTTCGGAAGCGATACTCCTCCGACCTTCTATATCGGGACGAGCGAAGAAAACGTTTCGCTCTTCATTAATGTGTATGATAATCAAAAACGCATTGATACTCAAGAAGTGAAGTTGAATCGGGAAATGAAAGCATTCAGTTATCCGTATCAAGAAAGTTATGGCGATGCAATCACCGTTTCATTTACTTTGATGCGGAAAGGAAGCCTCTATACCAACCAGTCCCGGATTATCCGTCCTGAGCCCGATAAACGGTTGGTGATGAAATGGGAGACGTTCCGCGATAAGCTCCAGCCGGGCACGCAAGAGACATGGACACTCCACATCGCCCGTCCTTCGGGGATGCCGGCAAAAGCCAACCTGATGGCAACGCTTTACGATGCTTCGCTGGATGCATTCCGCAAACACGATTGGCGGTTCGGGCTTTCTTTCCCGCGCTCTTCGATGTATGTGCGTCCTGATTTTGCTTCGCGATTCCAACGAATTCGGATGTACGGCGATTTCCCTGTATCTTATCCGGGTGAAGGGTTTGATTGGCTTTTTGGGGATTATAGCAGATTGTTTGACGCTCCTTTGTATGGAAGACCTTATTATTCGCTTACTTCGGTTCGGAGAATGGAGTTAAGCCGGAATATGGCGGCAAGTAATGTCGTCTTGGAAGGAGCGGACATAGCCGATTTGCGGGAAGTTGTGAGTGCGCCTGCGTCTGCTCCCGGTTTCCAGATGAAGAAAGGGAATGCAGGAGGAGAGGAGATACAGATGAGCATAGCTGATGTGGCGGAAGGAAGCGCGGAAGAAGCCGCACAAGCTCCGATGCCTGCCTTGCGCGAGAACTTCTCCGAGACGGCTTTCTTCTATCCCAACCTGTGCACAGATTCGTTGGGGAATGTAAGCATTGCCTTTACCGTGCCCGATGCTTTGACCCAATGGCGTTTCTTGGGCTTTGCTCATACGCAAGAAGTGGATTATGCCTTGTGGACGGATACGGTGCAGACCTCGAAGCCCTTTATGGTGCAACCCAATTTGCCTCGCTTCATCCGGAAGGGAGACCGTGCGGTTATCGCTTCTTCTTTGGTTAACTTGTCTATGGAAGCCGTATCGGGTACGGCACGCATCGAATGGTCTGACCCTGTAAGCGGAAAGGTTGTGGCGCACGATGCGCAACCTTTCTCGGTAAGCGAAGGCGAGACGGGAACGGTGCAATTTACTTTCGAGGCACCAGACATATATGATGTATTGGTCTGCAAGATAGTTGCGGAAGCCGGTGCATATACCGATGGCGAGCAGCACTATTTGCCGATACTAACCGATAAACAATGGGTGACCGAGACCGTGCCCGTACAATTGAATGGGACGGAGACAAAACAAGTGAATGCTCAAGACTTGTTCAACAAACAAAGCAAGACTGCATCGGAGAAACGTCTCACGGTAGAGATGACCGCCAATCCTGATTGGTATGCCGTACAAGCGCTTCCCGTAGCGGGCAATCCTTCGGATGACGATGCCTTGTCATGGGCTACGGCATATTATGCCAATGCCTTGGCTTCGCACATCGTGAAGTCGAATCCCCGCATCGAAGAAGTGTTTAAGGCATGGAAAGCAAACGGTGCAGGCAAGGAAACCTTGCTCAGTAATTTGGAACGCAATCAGGATTTGAAGAATCTCTTGCTTTCCGAAACGCCTTGGGTGGCTGAGGCTACAAATGAAACCGAACAAAAACGCCGCATCGCCTTGCTCTTCGACCTGAACTCGATGGGCAACCGCTTGCAGACGGCTATCGATAAGCTTTCGGCATTGCAATTGCCCGATGGCTCGTGGAGCTGGTATAAAGGCATGACGGGAAGCCGTTACATCACTACGCATGTAGCAGAGATGTTGGCACGCCTGCAAGCGATGGATGTAAAATTAGATAATGGTGTCGGGAATATGTATGTGCGTGCGATAGATTATTTGAAGAAAGAGGCGCAAGAAGCGTATGAGGACTTGAAACGGCGGGATGCTGAGAAAGAACCGTACGTGTGGAGAGACGAGCAGATAGTACATTATTTATATATATGTGCTATTGACAAGTTGGCGGCAAACCATGCGGATAAAAAGGTGAACGATTATTTTATCTCGAAGTTAACGGATTGTTCATCTGAATATACGATTTATGGAAAAGCGATGATAGCTATGGTAATGCAAGGGGCGGGAAAGCCGGACCAAGCTTCGGAGTTGATTCAATCCATTAAGGAATATGCGGTCGGTACGGAAGAAATGGGCATTTATTTCGATACCCGGAAGGCGCAATATTCGTGGATGAGTTATAAGATACCGACCCAAGTGGCTGCAATGGAAGCTATTAACCGCATCGCTCCGGATATGGAGATGCTGAACGGCATGAAGCAATGGCTTTTGAAGCAAAAGCAGGTACAAGTATGGGAAACCCCGATAGCTACGGCGGATGCGGTATATGCGTTCCTCTCTATGGGAGGAAATAAGTTGAATCAAAGCGGAAGTATGGAAGCGTCGGTAGGCGGAACTACGTGGCAAACCCCGCAAGATGCCTTAGGATATACTCGCAAAACCTTTACGGGAAGCGATACGGATGTAAGCGAAATCTGCATAGCCCGCACAGGTGAAGGTCTGGGTTGGGGTGCCGTTTATGCCCAATATTTGGAGGATATGGATAAAGTGTCTTCTGCAAAAGGTGCGGGATTGCAAATCGAGCGCACATTCTTCCGAGATGGGAAGGAGTTAGACTCTAAAACGGTGTTGCACGTAGGCGATAAGGTGACGGTACGCCTTACCATATCGGCAGACCGGGATATGGATTTCATTCAGGTAAAAGACGAGCGTGCCGCTTGCATGGAGCCGGAACAACAACTCTCCGGTTATCATTGGAGCGGAGGTATCGGCTATTACTTGGTAAGTCGCGACGCATCTACTTCGTTCTTTATCGACCAATTGCGTAAAGGCACGTATCAATTGGAATATACGGTTTACATTGACCGTGCCGGAACGTATCAGGCAGGTATCGCCACCATCCAGTCGGCGTATGCGCCTGAGTATAGCGGACATACCGCGGGCGAGACTTTTATAGTAGACCTCATTTCCGCAACTCTTTTATCCTCTCATGACACGACAGTTTTTTTGCGATTTTCATGAAAAGTCTGAAGACTTCTGTGTGTCATGAGAGCTTGGGTCGTACCTTTCAGGCATAACTTCCCCTTACCCCACAAGGCAA
>CASFRN010000041.1 GCA_949296855.1 uncultured Bacteroides sp.
CCGTAGAAGGCGAGCTGGGCGTATTGGCCGGTGTTGAAGACGAGGTATCTGCCGAACACCACACTTATACTGACCCTGAAGAAGTAATTGACTTTGCTACCCGTACAGGTTGCGACAGCTTGGCTATTTCTATCGGTACTTCTCACGGTGCTTACAAGTTCAAACCTGAACAGTGCCACGTAGATCCGGCTACAGGCCGTCTGGTTCCTCCTCCATTGGAATTTGCCGTACTGGATGCTGTAATGGAAAAACTTCCGGGCTTCCCCATCGTATTGCACGGATCTTCTTCTGTTCCGCAGGAATATGTGGATATGATTAACCAGTATGGCGGCAAGTTGGAAGCAGCTATCGGTATTCCGGAAGATGAATTGCGTAAGGCTGCCAAGTCGGCTGTTTGCAAGATTAACATCGACTCAGACTCTCGTTTGGCTATGACCGCTGCCATCCGTAAGGTATTGGCTGAAAAGCTCGCTGAGTTCGACCCGCGTAAATACCTTGGCCCGGCTCGCGATGAAATGGAAAAGATGTACAAACATAAAATCATCAACGTATTGGGCTCAGACGGTAAGTTGGCTCAATAATCGTCGCTTGCAAAGAGCATAAGAACTTTATACACCTATTGACTATATAAATGTAAGCCGCCTCTCCGTGATGGAGGGGCGGCTTTGTTGTTAGAATGTAAGCTGGTGTGCAAGGAGATGCTTATTCTACAACCCATTTCGAATCGTGGGGGAAAAGCACACGGGGATTGTAGTGCATGCCCTCCTTGTCGGGGATGCGGATGTAATAGGCTTTCGAACCGTGTACATGCAACGAACGGGAGCGCAACCAAGGGTTCATGTTGCGTAATATGGCGAAAGTGATGCCTTGGCTCTTGGCGAAGCGGGGCAGGTCTTCGATGGTCTTTTCCACCTTGATTTCCCGGTAGGGGATAGGGGGATAGAGGTCGGACGCACGCAGGCGGAAGCCGAATTTGGTAGGGTCGGCAAAGAGCATTTTCACCGCCAGGATGCGGTACACATAGCGGGAGGTTTCTTCTACTAATTGCAAGTCGAGGGCATTTTCTTCGTATTGCCGTTCCAGCTCTTTTGAGATGCGTCCTTGCCCCGCATTATAGGATGCCGCAACGCTTGCCCAATTCCCGAAACGTGCGTAGGCTTGTTTTAAGTATTTGCAAGCGGCACGGGTGGATTTCTCCACATGGTAGCGTTCATCAACCGAGTTGCCTACTTCCAGTCCGAATTCCCGTCCTGTAGCGGGCATGAATTGCCATAGCCCGGCGGCACCGGCTACGGAGCGTGCTTGCGGATTGTTGTTGCTCTCTATCGACATCAGGTATTTAAAGTCATCGGGCACGCCGTTCTCGCGCAAGATGGATTCTACGATAGGGAAATACCGGTTGGCACGCTTGATGATTTGGAGGGTAGTGCTGTGCATGTAAGTAAAGGCGAGCAGTTCGCGGTCCATCCGTTCGCGCCGGTCGAAGCGGGTAAGGTCTATTGTTTCGCCACAGAAAGTCATGCTTGCAGGTACTTCGATGCAACTGTATGCAGGAGTGGAAGAATCTTCTGTCGTTTGTGCGGATAATGATAAGGTGAAAGCAGCCAATGAGAGAAAAAAGGCTGTAACAGGCAGTCCGGTACGGATACATTGAGTGAAAAATGTTTTCATGTTTTTTGTCGGTTTATTCTTCTAAGGTGAAGCTTTTCAGTATGGTTTTAGGAAGCGTGTCGTTGGGGTCGGTGTACACAATGGATACATAGAAGCCGCTTGAGTCGTCTTTGGCTAGCAGATAGCAATACAGGCATTGCTCGCTTTCACAATTCCCGGTAAGTTGTACGCCATAGAATTGCGGAAGTTCGAAATCGGTGACCTTGCTTTGCCGGGTCACTTCATCATCGGTGGCTATGTTTTTCAGTTCTTGGGACAGTTCGGCGCGTTGGATGCCTTCGCCTTCCAATAGTTGCACCATAATATAATAGGTAGGCGTGCTGAGGATAAGCCCTTCTTCCGAATCGTCTTCTACGGTATAGCCTGCGGGGGCTTTGAAGCTCACCCCGTAGGCTTGCCATGTAAATTCCTGCAATGTTTGGGCATTAGGCTTCGTTGCAGAGAGTGCCATAAGTATCATGCTTAGAACTATTGTTTTCATGCTTGTCTGCGTTCTACCACTTTACGTGCATACACTTCTTCTTCTTTGTTTACTAATACGACGATTCCCCCGCCGATGTTGGCGTAGGGTGAAGTGACGGCAGACAAAGTCTCGTCTTTCAGCATAGCGGATACACCCGCCGACTCCAACAAACCTTTGATCAGCTCGGCTTCCCAGAGATTCCCTCTGTAGACTTCTACTAATGAACCATACGATGTTGCTTCCATAACTGTATATTTTTAGGTTATCTATAACCAAAGATAGGGATTTTTTTTAGAATAATGAAAATAAATGGCGAAAAAGTGTCGATATGTGGGAAAGAATCCTACATTTGCAGGGATTTAAATTGATAGTTATGAGTATTACCGACACTTTGTTACAGGTAAGGCAGGCGTCGCGCGCCTTGCCTCTGTTAGAAGAAGAACGTATCAATGAAGTGCTTCGTGCGGTATCGGAGATGATTCTCAACCGTACCGATGTCTTGTTGGAAGCCAATGCGGAAGACTTGCGGCGCATGAATCCTGCCGACCCGAAATACGACCGGTTGAAGTTGACTTCCGAACGTTTGAAAGGCATTGCTTCGGATATGATGAACGTAGCTTCGTTGCCTTCTCCGCTCAATCGGATATTGGAAGAAACGGTGCGTCCCAACGGCTTGCGCTTGCGGAAGGTGAGTGTGCCTTTCGGTGTCATCGGCATCATCTACGAAGCGCGCCCCAATGTTAGCTTCGATGTATTCTCGCTTTGTTTCAAGAGCGGAAGCGCGTGTGTATTAAAAGGAGGGCACGATGCGGATTGTTCGAACCGTGCCATCGTGGCGTTGATTCACGAAGTGCTGCGGCGTTTTGATTTGGACGAACATATCGTAGAGCTTCTTCCGGTAGAGCGGGAAGCTACTACGGAATTGCTTCATGCCGAAGGATTGGTCGACTTGATTATCCCTCGCGGAAGCAAGGGCTTGATAGATTATGTGCGCCGTGAAGCTACGGTTCCGGTTATCGAGACCGGAGCGGGCGTGTGCCATACGTATTTCGATGCCAAGGGCGACTTGAAGAAAGGTGCCGCCATCGTAAATAATGCCAAGACCCGGCGGGTAAGTGTATGCAATGCATTGGATTGTTTGTTGGTGCATCAAGCTCGTTTAGCGGACTTGCCCGAATTGTGTGCGCCTCTTCAGGCATCGCATGTCACGCTTTATGCAGACGGACCGGCATATCAGGCGCTCCAAGGGCATTATCCGGAAGAGTTGCTTTGCCCCGCGACACCCGAAAGCTATGGGACGGAGTTCATGGATTATAAGATGGCTATCCGTACCGTTTCGGACATCGAAGAAGCGCTTGCGCATATCTATATATATAGCTCGAAGCATAGCGAATGCATCGTGACCGAAGATAAAGACACCGCCGCTTATTTCCAGCGCATGGTGGATGCGGCTTGTGTCTATGTCAATGCCCCCACATCGTTCACCGATGGCGCGCAGTTCGGGTTAGGAGCCGAGATAGGCATAAGCACTCAGAAATTGCATGCCCGTGGTCCGATGGGCTTGCGCGAGATAACTACGTATAAGTGGTTGATAGAAGGGAATGGACAGATAAGAAATTAAATAAAGATAACAACATGAGAACTTACACGAATGTATTTGACTTGGGCGACTTGAAAACCGCTCTCGCAGAAGCTTTTGAGATTAAGAAAGACCGTTATAAATACGAAGCGTTGGGCAAGCACCGCACGTGCTTGCTGATATTCTTTAATAATAGCTTGCGTACACGCCTTAGTACACAAAAAGCGGCACGCAATCTGGGTATGGACGTGATTGTGCTTGATGTCAATCAAGGAGCATGGAAGTTAGAGACCGAACGGGGCGTGGTGATGGACGGAGACAAGAGTGAACACTTATTGGAAGCCATTCCGGTGATGGCATCGTATTGCGACATCATCGGTGTGCGCTCGTTTGCCCGTTTCGAAAGCCGTGAAGACGATTATACCGAAAAGATATTGAATCAGTTCATCCAGTATTCGGGCAAACCGGTGTTCTCGATGGAAGCGGCTACGGGGCATCCGTTGCAGGCATTTGCCGACTTAATAACCATCGAGGAATACAAGAAAACGGAACGTCCGAAAGTGGTATTGACTTGGGCTCCTCATCCGCGTGCCTTGCCTCAAGCCGTACCTAACTCGTTTGCCGATTTCATGAACGAAGCCAATGTGGACTTTGTGATTACACATCCCGAAGGGTATGAACTCGACCCGAAGTTTGTGCGTGGCGCTAAGGTGGAATACAATCAAATGAAAGCCTTCGAAGGGGCTGACTTCATCTATGCAAAGAACTGGGCATGTCCGGGCGTGACCAATCCAGCCGATTATGGTAAAGTGTTAAGCAAGGACATGAGTTGGACGGTAGATACCGACCACATGAAGGTAACGAACAATGCCTTCTTCATGCATTGCCTTCCGGTGCGCCGCAACATGATTGTGACCGATGATGTCATCGAAGCACCCACTTCGTTGGTCATCCCCGAAGCCGCTAACCGTGAAATTTCCGCTACGCTAGTGCTGAAGCGTATGTTGCAGGCGTTGTAAATGTTGTAAGTGAATAGTTAATAATGAATAATGGTAAATGGTGGTAGTGAGAACCGTTTATTGCGATTCATTCTGTCATTCACGGTTTGAACCAGTCGAAGATGCGTTATTTTGTACATCTTCGACTGATTTTAAAAGAATATCGAAGTTCGTGTAGCTAATGATTTGTGTATTGCCTATATGGTCAAGTATTAATAGGTCATTATCACCACTGACTAAATAATTCGCTTTTGCAGTGATGGCTGTATAGAGCAGATAGTCGTCCAAATATTGGTGTCAATGATAACGCGCCAAGGTCTATTGTTTTTGTTCTTCATAATGCGCTTGTCTTACGGCTTCTACCTCACGAGTAATGTCTTCCAGGCTTAATTCGTCAGTGCGTGTGGATTTTAGCAGGCGATTGAATCGGCTGACAAAAAGCGATTTGCGTAAACAGTCGAATATATCTAAACGATCCTTTTCGGGCATGGATTGAATCAGTCCGACAAATTGTTGTTTACTGATATTTAATTGAATGGTATCCATTGTCAGGTTCCTTTCTTTTATCTATGATTGATACAAAGATAGCGTTTTTCTTTGATATGCTGCCATAAAAACGAATATTTTTGTTCTGTTCAATTACGGCTTTCATTTAAAGCTACGGCTCTTTCATTTACCCGTAGGGGCGGGGTCTGCCCGCCCGAAGACGTCAACGTATGTGTTTGTGGGTGCATTCGGGCAGGCAAACCCTGCCCCTACAAGTAAATTTGTAAATACGGACGTTCATTTAACGCTTAAATGAAAGAACCGTGATTTAAAGCGTCATAAGGTGTCATGTCTTGTTACGCCGGACATCACTGAATGAAGAGAGGTCAGAAGCCATACAGGCAATCTATGGAGGAGGCAGAGAACCGTTTTTGATGAAGGCGTCTTCGTCAGCCGTCGAAGATACCTTCGATGCTTTACGAAGATACCTTCATCGCCCGATGAAGGTATCTTCATCAGATAGTGCTTGTATTAAGGTTTAAATGACAGAGCCGTGCCGTTAATCAATCAGTCAAAACAGAAACCTCAATTGTAATCGGGTGCTTGTATGATGCTTAAATACATAGAATTATCAACAAGAAAAGGGAAGCAAGCATGAGTCCGGTACGGATGGGATTATCTCTCCACTTCCTTGCCGTATTCTTTCCAATTGTCAAATCCTTTATCTAAATTGTAGACCTTGTAGCCTAAGTTGGTAAGGATGCGTGCGGCGTTCCGGCTCCGGCGTCCGCTTTTGCAATATACGGCTACGGGATAGTTCTTGTCGAGCACTTCTTCGGCAGCTGCGGCGAAATGGTCTTCCAATACATTGACATTCAGGCTGCCCGGTATGTGCCCTTCGCTATATTCCGCAACGGTACGCACGTCCAGGCGTTGCACGTCCTCGTCTTGTATCAGGCGGTCGAACTCATCGGCGGTCAGGTTCTTGAACTTGTCTTGAGGCTTTGCGCTGCATGCCATCAGTCCGAGCAGGCAGACGATTACGAAGAAAAAGAAATAGAGTGGTTTAATCATAAGTAGGGATTTTTTAATAGGTGAATTCTCTGTAGGTTTGTCCTTCTTTATAAGTATGGATGCGGAAGCATATTTTGTCTCCGGTGCGCAGGGTGTCTTGGTAGTTCCGAAGCGGAGCGGAGAGATAAGTCAGGTCGGTGAATGCTTCGTAATCCTGGTTGCTATTATGGAAAAGCCGTAGGTATAATGTACGTACGCCTTGAGAATCGGTAGAGATGCTGTCTTCAATGAAATGGAAAGCATGTGCCTGGTCTTTCTGTTTTACTTCTGCTATCAGATTCAGGTAATTGCCTGAAAGCCATATACTCTGAATATCCACCGGGTCGGTATAGATGCTGTCTTTCCATTCGGTTGCTTTAGCCGGATGGGGTGAAATGACGATTTTGCTGGAATAGAGCATCACTTCCGCTTCGCTTGAATTGGTTTCTTCCGTTAGAAACTGATAAATAGATACGGTGCGGTAGATGGTGTCGGCATGAAGCCCGTTTAGCCCTTCACGAGGCTGCACGGCATAACGCTTCCCATTGTCTGCCACCAAGTGGGTGATTGTTCCGCTTTCGTCTGTCTGGATATCGATGAATTCGGTAATGACATTGGGGTAGACATACGTTTCTTCTTTGCAGCTTCCGGCAAGAAGCAGGCAAAGAAGAAAGGCGATAGGGAGTATCCGTTTGCTCATGCCTCTAATGCTTTCAGGTGGTTGATTGCCGGATTGGCGTACATGGTCAGGATGCATCGGCGCAAGAACGGGATGTCCTTATTCGGCAAGTCAATCAGGGCGAGTTTCTTTTGCAGGTATGCTTCGAATTTCGCTTGGTCTTTCTCGTCATACTTTCCAGCAAATTCGTGTTTCCCTTCCAGCAAGTCGTATGCGATGTAATTGCCCGGATATAAGCGGTAATTGCGGTGTATGTGCAGGTCGATAAGCTGGGCTGCTTTCACGAAAATCTCGTTCTTCGGCAATCCGCGCAAGGTCTCCAGTTCTTCGTTGAGGCAGGGAGCCGTTTGGAAATAGACTCTGCCTTTATATCCGAAGATGCCTGTCTGCATATTGATGAGGTCGTCTTGTTGTGTTTTCTTAAATCCTTCGATGTCCCGTTTCTGTTGCATTTCCTTGGCTTTCAGGAAATCGCACGGGTCGTATTCGTATGATAAAGAGGTCGGGACAATGTTCAGCTCTTTTAAGGAGTCGATGACATCTTCTTTCCCGCCCAATGCTAACATTTTCAATACGCTTTCTTGTGTGCGGTCGTTCGAGTCTTTGGCACGCCCTTCGCGTTGGGCTATCCAAATGTTTTCTTTTTTCTCGGTAATGGCGAAATGGATGTAGCGTGACATACGTGCCGATGACAATAGCATCTGGCGCATGCTGAGCGCACGCTGCACGATGAACGACTTGTTTACCCGCACCAGTTTCTTTATCCATGGATAAATAAGGAGGTTATCCCCAATGGCGATTTCTACGGTATTAGGGAAGTGGTTTTCCAATAGTCCGACTGAAAGGAAACCGGGGTCGAGCACGATGTCGCGATGGTTGGAGATAAATGTATAATTCTTCCCTTTATCGGGCAATGAAGAAGCGTTCAGGGTAAATCCGTCGCTATGTTCTTCGATGATTTTGTGCAGGATAGGGTAGAATATGTTGGTCTGCACCTCCAAATTGGTTTTGCATTGATGTAGCCGCTGGTGAAGTGCATCAAAAGGAACTCCCGGCATGATGATATGGGCAACCGCCTGAAAAGCAGGGTCAGCCAGAAGTTCCTCGAATACTTGCGGAAGTTCTTCGGGTGTATACGGACGTATCTCGTCGAATTCAGCAGGAATGTTCATAATGCTTGATTTTAAAGTTTGTCCCAAAGATAGCTCTTTAAATTGAGAATTGAAAATTGAAAATTAAAAATTATGAATATCCGCATTTGCCTAATTATGGGCGTATTGCGAATATTCAATTTTCAATTCTTAATTTTTAATTTAAAAAGCGTTTTCTATGATGTCGGTCATAATTTCTTTCATATCAATGCCGGCGGCACGGGCTTGCTGGGGAATGAAGCTGGTGGCGGTCATGCCGGGAGTCGCGTTTATCTCAAGCAAATTGATTTTCTCGCCTTCGGTGATGATGTAGTCTACACGCACAATGCCCCGGCATCCCAAGATGTCGTAAATGGCAGAGGTGAGTTTTTGTACCCGGCCGGTCAATTCGGGGCTGAGGCGTGCGGGAGTGATTTCGGTCACTTGCCCGTTGTATTTCGCGTTGAAGTCGAAGAACTCGTTCTTGCTCACTACTTCGGTGATAGGCAATACCACCGACTTGTCCCGTGTCTTGTAGCATCCGTTTGCCAGTTCGATGCCGTCCATAAAGGTTTCTATCATGGCATCGTCCGATTCGGCGAAGGCGGCTTGCAGGGCAGGCTGGATTTGTTCTTTGGTCTTCACCTTAGTCACGCCGAAGCTGGAACCGCTGGCGTTGGGCTTGATGAAACAGGGCAAGCCTATCTTTTCGATGACTTCTTCGTCGCTGATGCCGTTCCGCTTGTGTACCAACATCGACTCGGCAACCCGTACGCCGAAGCTTTTCAAGTATTGGTTGGTTACGAACTTGTTGAATGTCAATGCCGAAACCAATACATCGCAGGTGGAATAAGGGATTCCGAGCAATTCGAAGTAACCTTGCAGGATGCCGTTCTCGCCCGGAGTGCCGTGGATGGTGATGTAAGCGAAATCGGGCTTTACCTTTTGCCCGTTCTCCATGAAGGTGAAGTCGTTTTTGTCTACCGCACTCTTCGAGCCGTCTTCCAGCAGGGCGTTCCAGCCTTTGCGCCCTAATTCGATTACATATACCTTATATCTATCCTTGTCGATGAAAGAATAGATTCCTTCCGCACTTTTCATGGAGACATCGTGTTCCGACGAGTCTCCTCCTGCTACGATTGCAATAATACGTTTCATACTTATATTTCTCTGTTACTGATGTATGCTCTCCATTTCTCCAGTAAGAGTGTCATGTCTTCGGGCAATTCGGAAGAGAAAAACATTTCCTTGCCCGTGCGTGGGTGTACGAATCCCAATGTCTTGGCGTGCAGGGCTTGCCGGGGACAAATGGCAAAGCAATTGTTTACAAATTGTTTGTATTTACTAAAATGAGTTCCTTTTAATATCTCGTGCCCTCCGTAACGTTCATCGTTGAACAGCACGTGCCCGATGTGTTTCATGTGTACACGTATCTGGTGCGTACGGCCGGTTTCGAGCACGCATTTCACGAGGGTGACATATCCTAACCGTTCCAATACCTCGTAATGGGTGACGGCATGTTTCCCTTGGGTAGGGTCGCTCAGCACCGCCATCTGCATCCGGTCTTTGGGGTTACGTCCGATATTCCCTTCAATGGTGCCTTCGTCTTCATCGATGATGCCCCATACCAAGGCGTTGTATTCACGCTTGGTGGTTTTGTTGTAGAATTGCAAGCCCAAATGGGTCTTGGCGTCCGGAGTCTTGGCTATGACCAGCAAGCCCGAAGTGTCTTTGTCGATGCGGTGCACTAATCCCACTTGCGGGTCGTTCGGGTCATACGTAGGCACGTTGCGCAGGTGCCAGGCAATGGCGTTCACCAAGGTGCCGTGATAGTTTCCGCAACCCGGATGCACCACTAATCCTGCCGGCTTGTTTATCACCATCAAGTCATCGTCTTCGTAAACGATGTCTAAGGGAATGTCTTCGGGGATAATGTCGTTTTCATACCGCGGGCGGTCCATCATCACCGTCAATACGTCGAGCGGCTTCACCTTATAGCTGCTTTTTACGGGTTTCCCGTTTGCCATGACATATCCGTTATCCGCAGCCATTTGGATGCGGTTGCGCGATGCGTTGACGATGCGTTCGAACAGATACTTGTCGATACGTATCGGGGTTTGCCCTTTGTCTACCGTTACGCGGAAGTGTTCGTACAGTTCGGGCGAGGAGCCCACCGGCTCGATGTCGTCCAGCGATTCGTCCAGTTCGGTTAGGTCATCTATCTCCATGAGGCTATTCATCTGTATGCGTTAGTCTATTCACCTATATTAAAACCACGATTCATCTACTTGCGCTTCGCTTTCCTCCCGGTTGAGTTGGAAATTGAGCGAATCGGTCGTGAGCGAGTCGCGCAGGTGGGTATTCCCGATGCAGAGGGTGAGCAGGGCTTCGAAAGGCACCCGGTCGCCCGACTTCAGTTTCCGTCCTCGGTATTTGATGCCGTATACCCAGTCTTGCTCTCCGGGCACCAGTTCGGGCTCGGTCAGCTTGAACTTCATCGCCTTCAGCTTGGCGGCTGCCTGGCGCACGGAACTGTTGTCGATGATGTCGGGTATCCTGACGCGGGGCACTTCGTGCGTGTTGATGGTCAGATAGACCGTCCGCCCTTCTTTTACCCGCATGCCGGCTTCGGGCTTTTGCTCAAGGACGATGCCTGGAGAGAGTTCTTTCACGTAGGTGGAGTCGACCACTGCGCTTTGCATATTCTGGTTCTGTAGCAGGAGCTGTGCCTGTTCCACTGACTTGTGCTTGACGTTCGGGACGAGGTACGATTGCCCGTGATGGGTATATGTGTCTAGCCAAAACAAGGTTCCGCCTATGGCTACGATAATCACCGCAATCATTCCGATGATGTTCCACCAGAAGAAGCGGTTGTGCTTGAACGAGAAAAATTCTTTCAGCTTTATCATAATATAAAAGTATATATAATGCAGTCAATCTTGGTTTTCGGGGGTCAAAGATACAATAAAGAAAGAAAAGCCGCAAAACACTGTCTCAGCATCTTGCGGCTCTTAGCTTCTTTTTTGAGTCTCGGACTTATTTTTTAATGCCGTTGTATTCGTCAGAGACGGTCAGTTTCTTACGGCCCTTCGCACGGCGTGC
Organism: uncultured Bacteroides sp.; assembly: GCA_949296855.1. Classification (GTDB taxonomy): domain Bacteria; phylum Bacteroidota; class Bacteroidia; order Bacteroidales; family Bacteroidaceae; genus Phocaeicola. Next base: position 11,162 of record CASFRN010000041.1, read on the forward strand.
GGCCAATACGCGGCGGCCATTAGCAGTTGCCATTCTTTCACGGAAACCGTGTTTGTTTTTTCTCTTTCTGTTCGAGGGTTGATAAGTTCTTTTCATCTTCGTATCTAATTATGTTATTATTTCACATCGTTCGGGCTGCAAAAGTAGTGACTTTTTTTCAATAAACCAAATGGCTAAATCATTTTTAGACAAATCTTTTTGTGTTTTTCCCTGATTTAGATTAATTTTGCGCCCGAATAGATGAAGACAAACAAATCAGTAATCACATAAAATAAAGATTTATAGTTATGATTAATGCTCAAGACATTAAGATTGGAACCGCTATCCGCATGGATGGCAAGTTGTATTTTTGCATCGATTTCTTGCATGTAAAGCCGGGTAAGGGAAACACTTTCATGCGTACGAAGCTGAAAGACGTGGTAGACGGTTATGTATTGGAACGTCGTTTCAATATCGGTGAGAAATTGGAAGATGTACGTGTAGAACGTCGTCCGTATCAGTTCCTCTATAAAGAAGGTGAAGACTATATCTTCATGAACCAGGAAACTTTCGAACAAGTGCCTATCGCTCACGACTTGATTGAAGGCGTTGACTTCCTGAAAGAAGAAATGGTAGTAGACGTTGTGTCGGACGCTTCTACCGAAACCATCCTGTTCGCCGAACTTCCGGTAAAAGTTCAGTTGAAGGTTACTTACACCGAACCGGGCTTGAAGGGCGATACCGCTACCAACGCTACAAAACCGGCTACGGTGGAAACAGGCGCTACGGTACGTGTGCCTTTGTTCATCAACCAAGATGAAACCATCGAAGTGGATACCCGCGACGGCTCATACGTAGGCCGTGTAAAGGCTTGATAAGGCAATACCTTTTTATATAAGTAAGTGTACAAAATTAAGTGATATGATGAAGAAACGCAAATTTTCGCAGATTCACGCAGATTGAATTTATTATTTGCGAAAATCTGTGTTAATCTGCGTTTCTCAACAGGCACTTGATATAAGCTAATTATGAACAGCTACTTATAATGGGGGCTGCATTCCTTTTATATCGGGGGTGCAGCCTTTATTCCTTATTTATATGTGTGCTGCTGGGTGCGGGGAAACCGATGCGCATTCGTCTTAAGCGTATGCTTTTGTGTCCTGTTTTTAAGAATCGACTAAAAATAGTGAGAATAGGGCTTGTGTAAGTGCGTAATTTATACCAACTTTGCAGCCGAATGGAAAACCTACTAAAACGTAAAATTTGAAAGAAATGAAAAAGAACTTGTTTTTTTATTTGTTTGCCGTGCTGTGCACGATGCCTCTGTTCACTTCGTGTAGTGATGACGACGACGCTCCGGTAGTGATTCCGGTGGATGAAGAAATTGCCGGAAACTATAAAGGTACATTAAAGGTTACCGTAGACGGAACGAATCCTATATCGGTAGCTCAGCGGGTAAGTGTTGCCGAGGCGGGTGATAATGCTATTGATTTATCGATTGCTGATTTCTCGTTTATGGGCATAGAGATAGGCGACATTAATCTGAATGATTGTGCATTGACTCCCAATGGCGAAAGATACGAGTTTGCGGGGGTGACCTCCGTGTCAAACACCTTGCTTACTGCTGATGTGAACGCTACAGGTTATTGCACCAATGGAGCTTTGCACTTGGATTTGAATATTGACGCAACGCTTGGTGGTGTAAAACAAGTGGTAGAGGTAGTTTATGAAGGTACTCGTTTAAAAGGTACTGAAAGTAGCGAGGCGAATATCCTTTCATTTACATTCGATACATCAGTTGAGGCTAATGCTGGGGTGATTTCTCAACCTGTGATTGATGAAGCAAACGCTACCATTACTTTTAAAGTGGAAGAAGGAAGCAGTGTAACCGCATTGGTTCCGACTATTGAAGTATCGGCGGGTGCTACTGTTACTCCGGCAAGTGGTGAGGCTGTCAGCTTCGCAAGCGGTTCGGCAACATTTACGGTTGTTGCCGAAGACGGTACCAGCAAGAATTATACAGTTTCTTGTAATCAGGGAAGCTTGATTGTTTATGACTTTGAGGCTTGGGCTACTCCCGAAGGTGCCATGTATCCCGACGTGGTAAATCCTGTTGGATGGGCTACTTGTAATGATGCGGTTGCTCTGATTAAAAACTTAGGAAGCTTGGGCGGCATCACTTATACGGGTGAATATCCGGTGCGTGAAACATCGGATGCGCATTCAGGCTCGAAAGCTGCAATTCTGGAATCAGTAGATACGCAAGGTGGCAAGATTTTCGGTCAGGTTATTCCGAAAGTAACCGCAGGTTCGATGTTCTTGGGTAACTTCAATGCAATAGCTGCTATGGCAGACCCGATGGCAACAACCGAATTTGGCATGATTTATGATAAAAAACCGGTAAAAGTATCAGGTTATTTTAAATACACTCCGGGTACCGAGTTCTATAATGCGGCAGGTGAGTTGCAGGCAGACCAGAAAGATGCTTGTGCGATTAGTGCTGTGCTGTATGAAGTAGAAAAAGAAGATGAAACGTTGAACGGAAGCACGATTTACACTTCTGATAAGATTGTGGCTCAAGCTATGTTTACGACAGGGGAAACTGTTGCCGAATACACTCCGTTCGAATTGAACTTGGAATACGTGAAAGATTACGATGCAAGCAAGATGTATAAGTTTGCCGTTATCTTCTCGGCCAGTGCCGATGGTGCAGCATACAATGCGGCTGTAGGAAGCACATTGTATATCGATGATGTGACAATCGAAAACGAAGCCGTAGCGGAATAAATGTAAACTTTTTTCTATATAACAAAAGGGGCATGGAAGCAAGCGTTGGCTTAGCTTCCATGCCTTCTTTTTTATTTGAATGTTGGACTGCGGACACCTTTTCCCATGGCTGGAAAAGAAAATAAAGTTCCGATGAGCATCGTTTGAAATAAAAACATTATTTTCGCAGACAGCTTCATCGGGAATCCTTTGATACGTTTATCTTAAAACAAGGGTACAATGAAAAACCAGAAATTAGAGATTCCGCATGGTTTTGCTTTGTGCGGAGAGTCGGAATGCGCTTGTGCCGGTACCTGCTTGCGGCACGTCGCTTACCTTCAGCAGGCGGAGACGGAAAAAATGTTCAGGGTGGTGAATCCCCGCTTTTGCGTGAAAGACGAAACGTGCGCGTTTTACCGCGACGCTACGCCGATAGTCTATGCCCGCGGGTTTACCCGTATGCAGAAGCGGATGCTGCCCGACCAGTATGACAAATTCTCATGGAAACTTATCCCTCACTTCGGACGGAATCCTTACTATGAGCGCAGGAACGGCAAGCGGGTGCTTCCGCCAGCCGAGCAGGAATTGATTGTGTATGTTGCCGGGCAGGTCGGCGTGACGGAAGAATTTAAGTTCGACAAGTACGAATACAGGTATAATTGGAAAGACTGACGGGCTGCTCCGGTGGAGACATTTGATTGCCCGGAAAGTCCCGGCCCGTCAGGACAGCTGTCCTGGTATATTAGGATTTTTGGAGGACTCTGTTGTATCGTACTATACCGTAGTATCTATGGAAAAATCCAGTAGTATGCTGATAAAATGTCAGCGGTATTTCTTAACTTTGCCTTGGCTTATACAGAAGGATGCAAGATGAAAACAACCGAACAATTGATAGTGGAACAACTGAAACAGGGCAATGAGGAGGCGTATAAGTACCTTTACCGCCATCATTATGCTTTGCTTTGCCATGTGGCATCCGGTTATGTGGGCGATGACTTTTTGGCGGAGACACTGGTGGGCGACGTGATATTCCATTTGTGGGAAATCCGTGAGACGCTGGAGGTACAGACTTCTTTGCGCAGCTACTTGATGCGTGCCGTGCGCAACCGTTGCTTGGACTATCTGGCTTCGAAGCGGGAAAAGAGCGAGGTGGCATTTTCGGCCTTGGGTGAAGACGAGGATATGAAGGAGCGTTACATCGTGTCTGATGATTATCCGCTCGGCGCCTTGCTTGAGCGGGAATTGGAGCAGGAGATTCATGCCGCTATCCGCCGTTTGCCCGAAATGTGCAGGAAGGTGTTCCTCATGAGCCGTTTCGGGGGGAAAAGTTACGAGGAAATCGCCGATGCGCTTCACATCTCGGTCAATACCGTGAAATACCACGTCAAGGCGGCTTTGGCTTCGCTCCGCAAGGATCTTGGGCAATACATATTGGGGCTTTTATTGCTTTTCTATTGTTTTTCTTGAAAAAACTTCATTCTCCGCCTACCCTTAGGCATCGTTTTACCGTCTACACTATAGAAACGCTTAATCAATGGAAGGAAAGAACGCACATATTGACGAACTGGTTTCCAGGCTGCTTGCCGAAGGGCTTGGAAAGGAGGAACGCAAGGAGTTGGACGACTGGATGAAGCAGTCGGACGAGAACCGCAGGTACGTGATGCAGTGTCAGGAAGTTTGGTTTTCCGCTATCGAGGAAGAGGAAAGCAAACGGTATGATGCCGGCAGGGCGTATGCGGCTTTCCGTGAACGTGTAGCCGAATCGCAACGGAAGGAAGAGAAGCGGAACTTCCCGTGGAAAACATTCTGCCGTTATGCGGCGGCTGTGGCAGCCCTTGTGCTGGTTGCGTTTTTCTCTTACCGGAGCGGGGAGACGAACCTGAAGCACTCGTTGACCGCTATCGAGGTAGAGGCTCCGTTGGGTTCGCAATCCAAACTCCGTCTTCCGGACGGTACGTTAGTGGTGCTGAATGCCGGGTCGCGCATTGCTTATCCGCAAGACTTTGGTGTGGATACTCGGAAAGTTGAGTTGGAAGGCGAAGGGTATTTCGAGGTGGAACACAATACAGAGATGCCTTTTTATGTCAGTTCGGCGAATCTGCGAGTGAAGGTATTGGGCACGAAGTTCAATTTCCGTGATTATCCGGACGATGAGCAGGCGGTGGTCTCGCTCCTGGAAGGCAAGGTCGCACTGGATAACCTGATGCGTGAAGAGGCGGAAATGACGCTTTTGCCCGACGAGCGGATTGTGCTGGATAAGCGTGCGGGACAGATGAAAAAAGAATCGGGGCACGACAGGCAAGTGACGGATTGGATGCAAGGACGTTTGTCGTTTGACGAGACTCCGTTAGGCGAAGTGGCGAAAATTTTAGAGCGGAGCTATGATGTCAGGATACATTTTGCCGGCGATGCATTGAAGTCATACCGTTTCTATGGTAATTTCAGCCGTACGGGGCAAAGCCTTGAAGACATACTGGAAGCGCTTGAAAAGACCGGAAAAGTCCGTTATGCGGTATCCGGCCGGGAGATAACTTTATATTAACCTTATTGTAGAACACATTAAAAACTTAAATGCCATGAACAGGAAGATTATGTAATCCGGACAGGTCGAGGGCAAAAAGGAAGCTGGAAGAAGGGCAAGTTCTTCCAGCTCGATAAATCCCTTAGCCCTTCTTTGTCTAAAGAGTTGAGGCGTTCACTAAAGAATGTGCAAATGTATGAAAAAATTCATGTAGGGACGCCTTTTTACCACAGTTTTTAACTTTAAATTTTATTTTCATGAATTACAGGAAAAAGGCCATCTTGGTGGCCGGGGCATTGCTATGCCTGAATTTCGGTGTGTATGCGCAAAGTATATCGCTGAAAATGAACAATGTATCAGTAAAGAAGGCGATGACGGAACTTCAGGAGAAAAGCGGTTATTCGTTTGTGTATATTGCTGGTGACGTAGATACGGATAAAACCGTTTCCATTCATGCTTCCGAGTTGGAAGAAGCTGTTTCTCAAATATTAAAGGGGCAGAATGTGTCGTATGAGATACAAGGGAAGAATATAGTGATAAAGAAAGGGAAAAATGTATCGAAAAACGGTCAGAATGGCAAGAAACTGGAAGTTTCGGGTGTTGTAAAAGACGAGAACGGTGAGCCTGTGATAGGGGCTACCGTGAGGGAAGCCGGGACAATGAACGGAACCATTACCGATATGGACGGAAATTTTAAGCTCATAGCATCGTCTGCGATAGAGATTTCGTATATCGGTTATCGGACGCAAGAAATCCGTTTGCAACAGGGTAAGACTGACGGTTTAACGATTACGATGCGCGAGGACTCCAAATTATTGGATGAAGTCATCGTGGTAGGCTACGGTACACAAAAACGAGAAGAACTGACCAGTTCCATCATGAGTGTCAAGGCAGAAGACTTTGTGCAGACTACGACACCCGACGCGGCTGCTTTGATACGAGGTAAAGTGGCAGGGTTAACCATTGTGTCTCCTGACTCCAATCCGCTTTCCACTTCGCAAATCTCTTTGCGTGGTTCTACTACATTGAAGGCAGGCACGTCTCCTTTGGTCTTGATTGACGGAATCCCTGGTTCGCTTAATTCGGTCTCTCCCAATGACATCGAGCAGATAGACGTATTGAAAGACGGTTCTGCGGCGGCTATTTACGGTACACGAGGCACGAATGGCGTGATTCTGATTACTACAAAGCAGTCAAAAGGCGAAATGAAACCGACGCTTGAAATTAATTCGTATGTTTCTTTCCAACAGATAGTGAAGCAATTGCCTTTGCTCAGTGCCGGCCAGTATTTGGAGAAAGTGGCAGCAGGTTATCCGGGAGCGCAGGATTTTGGAGCAAAGACCGACTGGATGGACGAAATCTTACGTACGCCCGTTAAGCAGACTTATAGCGTGAATTTGCGTGGAGGCACGCAGCATACCAATTACATTGTAAGCTTTGATTATACATCCAACCAAGGTTTGGTGAAGCGTTCGGATGTGGATATGATTTTCCCGCGCATCAACGTGACGCATCGTATGTTCGAGGATAAATTGAAATTGGATGTCGGGCTGAGCGGCTACCAGCAGTCATATGGGCTTCCTTATAATACAAATGTCTATCAGGGGGCGATTGTTTATAATCCGACCGAACCTGTAAAGGATAAAGACGGAAATTGGACGGAAGTGGCGCGTGACCTTTACAACAATCCGCTGGCTTTGCTTTATGAGGCAGAAGGCAAGAACGATATCACCAACTTGCGGATGAACGGAGCGTTGACGTTTACCCCTGTCAAAGGGCTGGATATCCGTTGGATTGTGTCGAGAGAACTGTATAACAAGTTTTCGGGTTATTATGAAACGAAGAAGCATCGTTCTACGGTAATCCAGAATAAGAATGGCTATGCTTCCCGCGAAACGGCAAAGAACCAGACCGATGTGACGGAATTGACCGTGCAGTATACCAAAGCTTTTAAGCACGGGCATAACCTGAACGCCTTGGCGGGATACAGTTATTATAATGTGAACAATCAGACCGCATCCATGACTAACTGGGATTTCCCTACCGATGATTACTCCTATAATAATATGGGGACTGGCAACGCTTTGAAGAACGGCGAGGCTACCGAGGCTTCTTATCAGCAAGAGTACCGTTTGGTAGGCTATTTCGGCAGGGTGAATTATAATTATAAGAACCGCTATTATTTGTCGGCAAGTGTACGTTACGAAGGGTCGTCAAAGTTTGGCGCGGATTATAAGTGGGGAACATTCCCGGCTGTGTCTGTAGGTTGGAACCTGAAAGAAGAGTCTTTCTTAAAGGATGTCGGTTTTTTGAATTTTTTGAAGATCAGGGCTGGATTTGGAGTTACAGGAACGGAACCGGACTCACCTTATATGTCACTTAACACATTGGATTTGGGAGGATATGGTTATTATGGCGGTCAATGGATTAATTTGTTGAAGGCATCGTCGAATCCTAATCCGGACTTGCGTTGGGAAAAGAAGAAAGAGACCAATATCGGTATTGATTTTTCATTCTTAAACGACCGTATTTCGGGTAGTGTTGATTTTTATACCCGTAAGACGGAAGACTTGATTTGGGATTATACTGTTCCTGTTCCTCCTTATTTAGTGTCTTCGATAACGGCCAATGCCGGCGTAGTACGTAACAAAGGACTTGAAGTATCGTTGAATTTTGTACCTGTTGAAACAAAATCGTTTACATGGAATTCCGGGTTGAATTTCTCTACCAACAGTAATAAGCTTGTGTCGTTGTCGAACGAACAATTCTCTTCGAACGGCTATGCCGATGTAGGGCAATTGGTGGCTCCTGTCCAGCAGACCACTCATCGCATCCAGGAAGGAATGGCCATTGGTAACTTTTATGGTTATAAGACGATTGACATTGATGAAAACGGGCATTGGATTATTGAAGGAGCCGACGGGAAGCCGAAACCGATTTCCGAACAACAGGCTTCCGACAAGAAAGTGATAGGAAACGGTGTACCGAAATGGTATGTAAACTGGAATAACTCTTTCCGTTGGAAGTGGTTCGACTTGAGCCTGACGATGCGCGGCGCTTTCGGTTTCCAGATATTGAACTCTGCCGAGATGTTTTATGGAGCGCCGGTGGCTTTAGGTACAGGCAATGTATTGGAAAAGGCGTTCGAGCCAGTATTCGGCAAACGTCCGCTCGCTAATGACCAGGAGTTGCAATATGTGAGCTATTATGTACAAGACGGGGATTATTGGAAAATCGATAACCTGACAATTGGCTATACGCCGACTATCAAAGCCAACAAATGGATTAAAGGCGTGCGTGTGTATGCTAACATTTCTAATTTAGCGACCATTACGGGCTATTCAGGCATCGACCCGGAAGTGAACGTGCTGGGATTGACTCCCGGTATCGATGACCAATATCGGTATCCGTCGGCACGTACTTTTTCTATCGGACTCAATTTGAACTTTTAATTTAATGTGATGATTATGAAAACAAGTATAAAATATATCGTGTCTTTAATTCTTGCCGTCAATGTGATTCTGGGGTGTAATGACTTGGATGAAAAAGTATTTTCAAGTGTTACGGAACAGACTTACAATTATTCGGTCAATGACTTTGCACCCAATATTGCGGGGGCGTATGCGCCGTTGCATTATGATTATGTTACAGGATATTGGCAAACCCAGGAATTGTCCGGATGTTGTATTGTTACTCCAGCTAACGCAACAGGTTGGGACGATGGAGGAATCTATAAACGTCTGCATTTTCATAATTGGAATTCAGAGTTAGGGCAAATTTCCAGCTTGTGGAACAATTATTATCAAGGAGTCATTTTGTGTAATGCGGCTCTTGAACGTATCGAGAATAATGTGATACCTGCTCCTTCTGAAGAAGCAAAGCGGCAAGGAATTGCAGAGTTGAAAGCGTTGCGCGTTTATTATTATTGGATATTGATGGATAATTTCGGGGATATTCCGTATGTGACAACAATGGCTCAAGAGTTGCCGGAGAAAACATCCAGAAGTGAAATTTATGATAATTTGGTGGCGGATTTGGTGGAATCCATCCCTTATTTGGATGAAGAACAAGGAGGCAATCTTTATGGGCGAATCAATAAATGGGCGGGAAAAGCCATTCTTGCCAATCTGTACCTGAATGCGGAAGTCTATACAGGAACTCCGCATTGGGAAGACTGTCTTGCCCAGTGTGATGACATAATCAATAGCGGGAAATGCGAATTGTCTCCCGACTATAAAGATTCGTTTCGGGTGTATGGCGTGGAGAGTTCAAAAGAAGTCTTGTTTACGGTTATTTATGATTACAATCATGGGTTGACAGGAAGTTATCTTTGGATGAACTCTTGGCATAGCGAACTGCAGAAGAAATACTTGACCAATGCCGCTCCGAATATGGCTGGAGGTCCGAAAGGCATCACGCAGTTCATCAATACGTATCAAGAAGGCGATACCCGTTTGGAAGATACGTGGTTGATGGGACCGCAATATGATGCGGAAGGAAATCCGTTGTATTGCGTTTATACAGACGCCACTAAGCAGTTGGATTTCACGAAAGAATTGCCCGATGGAAACTTTACGGGTGAAAGCGAAGGTTACCGCATCAATAAATATGAGGTAGAGCAAGGTGCGGAATGGAGCAGCGATGCCGATTATCCGTTAATCCGTTATTCGGAAGTCTTGTTGATGAAAGCCGAATGCTTGTTGCGTTTGGGGCGTCCGGGTGCCGGAGCGTTAGTGACCCAAGTGCGTGAACGCAACTTTAAGGATAATCCGGCATTGGCTGCCGTTACCGATGAAGAGTTGAAGGAAAATTCGTCTTATCAGTGGGGGTATGTGGAAAATTATCAAATAGTAGATCTGGGAGACCAAAAGCCGGTTGAGTTCGGGCGTTTGTTCGATGAGTATTGTTGGGAGTTCGTTTGGGAAGGACATACACGGCGTGATATGATTCGTTTCGGGGTGTTTACTACGAAGAGTTGGCTTTCCCATCAGCCGAACGGTGACTATCGGGGGGTGTACCCGATTCCGGAACAGGTATTGATTGCTAATCCGAAGTTGGAGCAGAATCCGGATTACTTGAATCTTTGATTACAACAATAATAATACGTTAAGAATGAAAAGAATCATATTTTTATTAATAGCCATTTTGGGCATTGTCCGTCTTGCCGAAGCGAAACAAGACAAAGTGAATTTTGTAGAAGATGCTGTTCCTGTTTCATCCGTTAAGCATATTACGGGATTCTTTGGGCAACGGATGGATTTAAACCGGAATGTGTATTTAAAGAATTTCCCGATAGACTGGTATGTGGACTTTATTGTAAAGCGAGAACATATCGATTGGGACTGGACCCGGGCGGAACAGCATGGGAAGTGGATGGAGTCGGCTTATCTTTCCGCCATTCAAGGCGAAGATAAAGAGCTTTTAAATAAGGTTCAATCTGTATTGAAACGTATCATCGCTTCACAAGAAAAGGGTGGATATGTAGGGGCCACGGCTAAGAATTACCGTACGCTCGAACGTCCGGTACGGGGCATGGATGCATACGAATTGTATTTCGTGTTTCACGCTTTTATCACCGTGTACGAGGAAACAGGGGATAAGGAAGCTTTGCAAGCGGCAGAGAAACTGGCGGATTATTATTTGACGTATTTCGGTCCAAGCAAGCTGGAGTTTTGGCCTTCCGATTTGCGGGCACCTGAAAATGAAGGGAAAGTATTGAACGGGCATTCTGATTTTGCGGGGCATAGCGTACATTATTCCTGGGAAGGGACTTTGCTTTGTGATCCGATAGCGCGATTGTATGAAGTAACAGGAAAGAAGAAATATTTAAAATGGAGTCAATGGGTAGTAGACAATATAGATAAGTGGAGCGGCTGGGATGCTTTTTCCCGCTTGGATAGTGTGGCTGACGGCAAATTGGGAGTGGACAAATTGCAACCCTACGTGCATTCCCATACGTTCCACATGAATTTTATGGGATTCCTCCGGTTATACCGCATTACGGGTGATACAACGTTGTTGCGTAAGGTGAAGGGTGCATGGGATGATATCCATAAACGGCAGATGTATATCACCGGCGGTGTAAGCGTGGCGGAACATTATGAGCATGATTATGTGAAACCGCTTTCGGGTAATATTGTAGAGACTTGCGCTACGATGTCTTGGATGCAACTGACACAAGAGTTGTTGAAGTTGACAGGCGATGTTAAATATGCGGATGCGATTGAGCGTTTGATGTTGAATCATGTATTTGCTGCCCAGGATGCAGAAACGGGGGTATGCCGTTATCATACTGCGCCAAATGGTACGAAGCCGAACGGATATTTCCATGGCCCTGATTGTTGCACGGCAAGCGGACATCGCATTATTTCGATGTTACCCACTTTTCTTTACGCTCAAAAAGGAAATGCGTTTTATGTCAATCAATACTTGTCTTCCTGTTATATTGGGCAAGACTTTCAATTTGATCTTGTGGGCAATTATCCGGAGGATGAAAACATGAAGTTGGTTATTAAAGACTGCAAGGCAAAAAATAAAGAATTAAATCTGCGTATTCCTTCGTGGTGTTCTGCTCCGGTGGTGAAAGTTAACGGTGAAACTGTGTCTGGCGTACAGTCCGGAAGTTATCTGAGGCTTTCAAGGAAATGGACGACAGGAGATGAAGTGCAGATTTCTTTCCCGATGAAAACGCAATGGATGTCGCGTGAGCATCACAGCAACTATATCTCTTACCGGTTAAAAGACGGGGAAATCATGTACAGGGAAGAGCCCACAGACCAGATTCCTGTTGCTTTTATGCGCGGTCCGGTTGTTTATTGTTTGGATATGGTGTGGAACAAGCAGCTTTGCAACGACGATGTGGATATGGATAAAGACATCCGTGTAGATACATCGGTTGTTCCGGTCGGAATAGATAAACCGGAAGCGGATATGTTAGGCCCTGTCTATCAGGCGAAAGCCTTGTATAAAGGAAGTGAAGTGAATGTTGTGCTGACTCCGTTTACCAATATCGGCAAATGGTTCCGAACCGGAGAAGCCAAGCCGCAGAAGAATGCCGATGCCTTTACGTATGGCATTTGGCTGTATCATAAGTAAGGTATGACACCACAGAGGTACAAAAGCACCGTGTTTTTTCGATTAACGCTGTGTGCCTCTGTGGCGTTATCTTGTTTTGTTTTCTTGTGTGTTAGAACAAGTACCCGAACCCGAAGTTCAGGTAGATGGGGTACATGGCGAAGGTGATGGTTTCAAAATCCTTTTGGAAGATGTCGTTCAGTCCCCACGTGAGGTCGGCGTGTACGGTGAGGTGTTTGTATGCACGCCAGGAGCCTCCTACTTGCAGTCCCCATTGGAAGCGGCGGAGGTCTTCCGAGAAATCGTAAGTGGCGATGTTTTCACCGGTAAAGTTTACGCGGCTTCCCGTCGCGTCGGGGGTGCGTAAGTGGCCTTCATAGACGTTTCCGTTGAAATCACCGTTCATCAAGTAAGATAAGTAGGGGCCTGCCGAGATTTTCCAGCGTTCGTTTATCTTATAGTTGGCAAGGATAGGGAAGGAGAGGAGCGACATTTTCACTTTGGTCTTTACGCCTCCGGTCCATAATCCTTGAATTTTCCCTCCGGTTTCGCTCAAGATTTCCATGCCGTAGTTTTTTACGGTGGCTTCGGTTGTCATGCTCTTGCTGTCTAAGCGCAATCCGACGCTTACGCCCCATTTTTTTGCTTCGTCAATCCATTTGGTAGCATTTCCTTCGATGGTAATGGCGAGTCCCGGTTTGTAGCTGTCTATGCTTCTGATTTCGTGCGGAAGCGGGAGGGGGGAAGTGCCTCCGATATTGACTCCTGCCTTGAATTCGTATTCCAGTCCGTGGAGGGTTGACCAGATTAAGCCTTTGTGTTCGGATTGTTGCGCTTGGGCGGTGCTGAGTCCAAGCATGAAAACGGTTACGAAAATAAGTATATGTTTTTTCATGTCGTTTGCTTTTAGGGGTTTGGTCTTATTCACAGATGACATCCACTTCGTCAATGCAGAGTTCGCTGCCTACGGCTCCACGGAAATATCCGCCTCCGATGCTGGAAGAGAAGACAATCGCCAGTTTGTATTTGCCGTTTGCCAGTCCTTCACGGTCTATCGTTTTGCCGTTTTGCGGTTTGAATGGCAGGTCGAAATAGGTCCATTCATCGGTTTCTTTCATATCCGTAATGCGTGCCATGAGCGCGATGTTTTCGTTGATGGCGCCTACTAAGGGGAGTGCGTCTCCGTTTACTGTATAGTCGCTGATGGGGGACTCGTAAAGCAGGGCGTAGATGTCTCCCATGTCGCTTTCTCCGTTTACGGCATTCTTGTTTTCATCTGTAAACACCTCTCCGCTTTTATACTTATACCAGCCGGTCAGCCGTACTGGCATTTTGGTGAAAGGGAATCCGAAATGGGTGGCTTCACGGGGTGCCATGACCGCGTTTTGTACATCGAACGAGCCGATAAACAGATTGCCTGCGGCAATAGGCATGCCAATGGGTTCTCCGAAAGACCCAGTGTCGCGTGTGGTGAGACGTACACATCTTCCGCTATGCCCTATGGGGATTTGTACGGTAGGGTATTCGTTTTCGTTGAGTGCCATGCCGCTCAGTTCGTATCCGGGATTCCCGCTTGCCCATTGCATGATGCCTGATTCGTTGGTCAGGTAGAAAATGTGATAAGGAGTGGTAGCCCGCAGGTTCTCGAAGGAGTAATGGGTGGGCAGTTCCATTTTGTTGATACGGACAATATAGGTAGCTTGGGTGTTGCTGTCTTCAGACGTTACGGTAAAGCGGCGTAGTGTCCGTTCGCTGAAATTGTAAAAAGGAGGCTGGTCGCCTGCCTCTTGTTCATCGGCCTGGATGGTTGCTCCGTCGGCAAGGGTAAAGTTCAGTTCTTGTTTCGATACGTCGGTTCCGTCGAGCACGTAGATTTCAATTTCTTTGTGTGTGGCATCTATGTTCGCCAGTTGGATGTTTGCTCCCGTGCAGCCGTCGATAGCCGCTTCTACATTGGGCACTTCGTCTTGGATGCACGAAGCGACGAGGAGTGACAGGGCAAAGCCTGCCGCGCATTTTCTGAAGTTCATAATTATTCCTTTAGTAAACATTTAGGTGCAAAGGTAATGAAATAACTGATAGGTACGAGTAGGCGGAATGTTAAAAAGGAAAGAGAGGGAAAAAGAAAAATCCGGCTCCCTTTGCAGAGAACCGGATTCTGATTTGTTATGTTGTATAGATGAATTACACGATACCTTGAGCCATCATGGCGTTAGCCACTTTCATGAATCCGGCCACGTTGGCACCCTTCACGTAGTTGATGTAACCGTCGGGTTCTGTTCCGTATTTCACGCAAGCTTCGTGGATGTTCTTCATGATGCTCTTCAGTTTTTCGTCTACTTCTTCTTGGCTCCAGCTCAGCTTGATAGAGTTCTGAGTCATTTCCAAACCAGATACCGATACACCGCCGGCGTTGGCTGCTTTACCCGGAGCGTAGAGGATTTTAGCTTCCTGGAATACGCGGATGGCTTCGGGAGTAGAAGGCATGTTCGCACCTTCCGATACGGCAAATACACCGTTTGCAACCAAAGCTTTCGCGTCGTCGCCGTTGATTTCATTCTGAGTAGCAGAAGGAAGGGCGATGTCTGCCTTTTCGTTCCAAGGACGTGCGCCTGCTACGTATTTGCATCCGTATTTTTCTGCATATTCGCGGATACGTCCACGGTAGAGGTTCTTCAATTCCATGATGTAGTCCAATTTTTCGCGGTCGATGCCGTCCGGGTCGTAGATATAACCGTCTGAGTCGGACATGGTAACGACTTTAGCTCCCAACTGAATCAGTTTTTCTACTGTATATTGAGCTACGTTTCCTGCACCCGATACCAAGCAAGTCTTGCCTTTGATGTCGATGTTGCGGGTCTTCAGCATTTCGAGCAGGAAGTAGATGTTTCCGTAACCTGTTGCTTCGGGGCGAATCAGAGAACCTCCGAATTCGCGTCCTTTACCGGTCAATACACCGCTAAATTCGCGGGTCAGTTTCTTATACATACCGAACATATAGCCTACTTCACGTCCGCCTACGCCGATATCACCTGCAGGAACATCGGTTTCAGGACCAATGTGACGCCACAATTCCAACATGAAAGCTTGGCAGAAACGCATTACTTCAGCGTTTGACTTCCCACGCGGAGAGAAGTCTGAACCACCTTTACCGCCACCCATCGGGAGTGTAGTCAATGAGTTCTTGAATGTTTGTTCGAAAGCCAAGAACTTCAAGATGCCGAGGTTTACAGAGCTGTGGAAACGGATACCGCCTTTGTAGGGGCCGATGGCGTTGTTGTGTTGTACGCGGTAACCCATATTGGTCTGGATGTTGCCTTTATCGTCCATCCAAGTCACACGGAACTGATAAACACGGTCTGGAATACACAAACGTTCAATCAGATTCACTTTATCGAATTCGGGATGCTTGTTGTATTCTTCTTCGATTGTGCCTAACACTTCTTCTACTGCCTGATGGTATTCAGGTTCATTCGGAAATCTTCTTTTCAGATCTTCCAGTACTTTAGCTGCATTCATTCTTGTTATGATTATTGGTTATTAATACTCTTCTTGTTGTTTGATGTGGCAAAAGTATAGATTCTTTTTTATTTGTGCAACAATTTACCAAGAAAATTGAAGAAAAAACATCAAAAAGCTGTTTTTATTACGTTTTTGTGTGGAAATGACTACTTGTTTTGCCCCTTTTTGAACGCTTTGACAATAGGAATGAACACCAAAGCGCCCGAAATGAGTATGGTAAGGATAAGCATACCGTCAATTTGCGGGCTGGAGGTAAGGACAATGAAGCAAAGTGCCGCCCAAAACAGGGCGAGTACGACACATTGTGAAGTGGTAAGGGGTTTGCGCATGATGGTTGGGTTGTTATATTGATAAAAGAAACGCAGATTAACGCAGGTTTCAGCAGATTAATTAAAACAAAAGACAATCTGCGGAAATCTGCGCTAATCTGCGTTTAAAAGGAAAGCATAAATCCTTTATTCTTGATTATGCAACTTCTTCGCTACGATGGCATCGATGCAGGCGATAGCGGTGATGTTCACTATGTCGCGTACGGAGCTTTCGATGTCTGTGAAGTGTATCGGTTTGTTCAATCCCATCTGGATCGGGCCGATCACTTCCGTTTCGCTCATGCTTTGGATAAGCTGGTAAGTAGCGTTGGCAGAGTTCAGGTTCGGGAACACCAATGTATTGACTTCTTTGCCTTTCAAGCGGGTGAACGGGTATTTTTCGTCACGCAGTTCGTTGTTAAGGGCGAATCTTGCCTGCATTTCTCCGTCGATAGCCAAGTCGGGGAATTCTTGCTGCATATAGGCTAAGGCTTCATGTACTTTAGCTGGGCTTCCTTCTTGGTCGGAACCGAAGTTGGAGTAAGCAAGCATGGCCATTACCGGCTCTTGGTTGAAGAAGCGCACAGCTTTGGCTGACAATTTGGCGATGTCAATCAAGGTTTCCGTATCGGGATGGTGGTTGATCAGTGTGTCGGCGATGAAATAGGTGCCTTTCTTGGAGTTCAAGATGTGCATGGTACCGAAGTGTTTGTAACCCGGCTGGATGCCGATGACTTCTTTTGCCACCTTAATGGTGTTGGTGTATTTGGTGTACAGGCCTGTTACGAAAGCGTCTGCTTCACCGGTTTCTACCATCATCATGCCGAAATAGTTGCGTTCGAACATCTTGTCGTTGGCTTCCTGATAATTGGCGCCTTCGCGGGCACGTTTCTCACTCAGGATGCGTGCGTAACGTTCGCGGCGTTCTGCCTCACGGTCGTGGCGTAGGTTGACGATTTCGATGCCTTCCAAGCTTAAGTCCAGTTCTTTAGCCAGTTTTTCGATACGTTCTTCGTTGCCTAACAGAATCGGATGGCAAATGCCTTCGGCTTTGGCTTCTACTGCTGCTCTCAGCATATTGGGGTGAATGCCTTCTGCGAATACCACGCGTTGCGGGTTTTGG
Organism: uncultured Bacteroides sp.; assembly: GCA_949296855.1. Lineage (GTDB taxonomy): Bacteria > Bacteroidota > Bacteroidia > Bacteroidales > Bacteroidaceae > Phocaeicola. Next base: position 28,455 of record CASFRN010000041.1, read on the forward strand.
CGTGCGGTTTCATACAACTGGCGGGTCAATTTGTTTTCTTGCCCCATCAGTTCGCGCAAATGGTTCTTGTAGCCTTCCCAGTCTGTGATGTGCTTGCGTGCCACGCCCGATTCCATGGCAGCTTTGGCTACAGCCATAGACACTTCGGTAATCAAGCGCGGGTCTACAGGTTTCGGAATGAAGTAATCCGGGCCGAAAGTCAGGTTGTTTACGTGGTATGCGTTGTTCACCACATCGGGTACCGGTTTCTTAGCCAATCCTGCGATGGCGCGTACGGCAGCCAGTTTCATTTCTTCGTTGATGGCGGTAGCACGTGTGTCGAGTGCGCCGCGGAAGATGTACGGGAAACCAATAACGTTGTTGATTTGGTTCGGGTAGTCGGAACGTCCGGTAGACATTAATACGTCGGGACGTGAAGCCATCGCGTCTTCATAAGAAATTTCCGGAGTCGGGTTGGCAAGGGCGAATACAATCGGGTGGTCGGCCATGCTGCGGATCATGTCTTGCGAAAGGACATTTCCTCTTGACAAGCCTAAGAATACATCGGCGCCTTTGATGGCTTCTGCCAAAGTATGTACATCGGTACGGTCTGTAGCGAAGTATTTCTTCTGTTCGTTCAGGTCGGTACGTTGTTTGGTGATGACTCCCTTGCTGTCCAGCATGAGGATGTTTTCCAACCGTGCGCCCAATGAAATGTAAAGTTTCGTACAAGAGATGGCAGACGCTCCTGCTCCGTTTACAACGATTCTTACATCTTCGATTTTCTTGCCTGCAACTTCCAATGCGTTTATTAAGCCTGCGCTTGAGATGATGGCGGTTCCGTGTTGGTCATCGTGCATGACCGGAATATCGAGTTCTTCTTTCAGCCGTTGTTCAATCTTGAAACATTCAGGCGCTTTGATATCTTCCAAGTTGATGCCCCCGAAAGTCGGTGCGATGGCTTTTACCGCTTCGATGAATTTGTCGGGGTCTTTTTCGTTGACTTCGATATCGAATACATCAATGCCAGCGTAAATCTTAAACAACAATCCTTTACCTTCCATCACCGGTTTGCCGCTCATGGCACCGATGTCTCCTAATCCTAAAACGGCGGTTCCGTTTGAAATAACCGCTACCAAGTTTCCTTTGTCTGTGTAGTCGTATGCGGTGTCTGGGTCTTTCTGGATTTCCAGACAGGGTTCTGCCACACCGGGAGAATAAGCCAAAGACAAATCACGTTGGGTTTGATAGGGTTTGGTCGGAACGACCTCAATTTTACCTGGTTTGCCTTGCGAATGGTAGAGCAAGGCAGCTTCTTTTGTTATTTTCACCATCTTCTTATAGATTTTTCGTTAATGTGCTGTGCAAATGTAGGAATAAAATAACAAATAGAAGAGATTTCAATCTAAAAAACTGTAAATTGTTGAATTTGCTTTTTTATTTAGTCGATGAGATTCGTCGATTGGTCGGAATATTAGGACTAAATGTAATAACTTCTTTGTTTTATGGTTATTCTTAGTTAAACACCTATTTTATATAGCCGCTTTTTTCCTATCTTTGCACAGCTAAAACGAGTGCGTTTAAATCAGTTTTTCATAGAAGGCAAATAGATTAAGGAAACATTAATAGTTATATATTTTATGAATATGAACATGAAAAAAAACAGAAGTTTTTCTTCCAGCCGGATAGCCCTAATGGCGTTGGGCATATCGGTATTGACTGCATGTGGCGGTCAAAGCGGTCAAATGGGTGACGATGAGTTCACGGTAAAAGAGATTACCGCGACTGCCAGTAACCAAGTGACGAAATATCCGGCAACTATCAAAGGTTTGCAGGATATCGAAATCCGTCCGCAAGTGTCAGGCTTCATCGTGAAGCTGTGTGTAGATGAAGGTGCTACCGTACGTAAGGGACAGGCGTTGTTCCAAATCGACCCGACTCAGTATCAAGCAGTTTTCGATCAAGCTGCTGCCGGAGTGGAATCGGCAAAGGCGAATTTGAAGACTTTGACCGAGACGGAAGCCAACAAGAAAATGCTGCACGAGCAAAAGATTATCAGTGACTTTGAATACCAGACAGCGGTTAATAACCTGTTGACGGCAAAAGCAAGCCTGGCTCAAGCGGAAGCTTCATATACAGCAGCTAAGCAGAACTTGGGATTCTGCACGGTGACCAGTCCTTCGGACGGCGTTATCGGTACATTTCCGTATCGTATCGGCGCGTTGGTAAGCGCATCGATTGCAGAACCGTTGACTACGGTATCTCAAATCGGTGATATGTATGTGTATTTCTCTTTGACCGAGAAAGAATTGCTGAACCTGACCAGAGCGGGCGGCACATTGAAAGAACAATTGGAAAAGATGCCGGAAGTGCAGTTGGAGTTGGCTGACGGAAGCATTTATGCAGAAAAAGGAAAAATTGACGCGGTGAGCGGTGTTATCGACCAGACTACCGGTTCGGTAAGTATGCGTGCCGTCTTCCCGAACAAGCAGAACATTTTGCGAAGTGGAGGTATGGCGAATGTCATTTTCCCTTACACCATGGAAAATGTGTTGCTGGTTCCGCAATCGGCTACAGTAGATATTCAGGACAAGAAGTTCGTGTATGTATTGCAACCGGATAGCACCGTGAAGTACACGGAAATCCAAATCTCGAACTTGAACGACGGCAAGAACTACATTGTGCTTGACGGCCTGAAGTCGGGCGATAAGATTGCGGTAGAAGGCGTAACCCGTTTGAACGACGGCATGAAGATTACTCCGATCAGCCAAGCGCAGAAAGAAGCCAAATACCAACAGGCATTGAAAGACCAGCGTGAAGGAAACATCGCCAGCGCATTTAATTGATTAACGTGAGTCGTTATACATAATTAAGGTATATATAGATAAGGTATACATAAATGAGACTAGATAAATTTATTAACCGTCCGGTATTATCAACCGTTATTTCTATCTTGTTGGTAATCTTGGGTATCATCGGACTTGCCACACTGCCTATTACCCAATATCCGGACATCGCGCCTCCTACCGTTTCGGTGGGCGCGACTTATACGGGTGCCAATGCGCAAGCCGTATTGAACTCTGTGATTTCTCCGTTGGAGGACCAGATCAATGGTGTGGAAAACATGATGTACATGCAGTCTACCGCTACTAACAACGGTTCGGCACGTATCACGGTGTACTTTAATCAAGGTACTGACCCGGATATGGCGCAGGTCAACGTACAGAACCGTGTGACGCAAGCACAAGGTCTGTTGCCTGCCGAAGTAACCAAAGTCGGTGTGACTACGATGAA
>CASFRN010000042.1 GCA_949296855.1 uncultured Bacteroides sp.
CGAACAAATGCCGCTTTTTAGAAAAAAACAATCAATAATCCCGATTTTTTTTAGACGGCAAATGCCTCTGTATGAAATATTTTTACTACATTTGCAACAGATTCGACGCTTCATAATATACAGCGGCGAAATTCGTAAAACCATTTTTGATTCATCCGGTAAATGCGTAAGTGATAAATGGGACTTTAAATAAGAGCCTGTTTAAATTGAAAAATCTTTGGTCTCGACATTCATAAGACACCTTCGAATTTTCCGGTCGGGATAGGGTAATCATGCCAAGTCGGGATTCTTCATTCGTGCTCCATCTTGCTCCATCTTTTAAGTAAGTGTACAGAATTAACTTATACTATAGCACACAGATAACACTGATTTAACAGATGACCACAGATATTATTTTTAAAATAATCTGTGTAAATCTGTCTCATCTGTGTTATCTGTGTGCTATAAGATAATTTTGATTAGTTACTTAAAAATATTGAAATAACCCGAAGAAATAGGGAGTAGCTCATCGGATATTTGTATTTTTGATACATTTTTAAAGAAAGCACAGCATGGGAAAAGGAATCTACATCAAACATTTCGTCCGTTCGGTCATCATACTGATATTGGTATGCTACTTCGGATTGATTGCCGTGCTCAATCTTCCTTTCATCCAACGGCAACTTTCGTCTGTTGTGTCTGACGAGTTAAGCAAACTCATGCAGACCGAACTCTACATAGGCAACATCGATTTAGGCTTGCTGAACCGGATCATCATCCAAAACGTCACGCTAAAAGACCGCAAGAATCACGATATGCTGAAAGTGTCACGGCTTTCAGCCAAGATAGAAATATCGTCTTTATTGCATGGCAAGATCCGCATCAGCAGTGTACAACTGTTCGGATTAAACGCCCGGCTCAACCGGAAAACGCCCGACAGCCCGACAAATTTCCAATTTGTAATCGACGCTTTCGCTTCAAAAGACACCGTGAAAAGAAAGAAAAACATCGATTTGCGCATTAACTCGGTATTAATCCGCCGCGGGCAGGTGTATTACGACATCCTTTCCGAGCCTTCCACCCCCGACCGCTTTAACGCCAAACATATCGGCATCCAAAACCTTTCCGCCACACTTTCGCTGAAAGCTTTGACCAACGACTCAATAAACGCTCAAATACGCCGCATGAGCTTTAACGAAGCCAGCGGATTCAAGCTGAAGAAATTGGCCCTGAAACTAATCGCTACCCCCCGGCACCTTTCCCTCAGCGAACTGGAGATGCAATTGCCCGAAACCAGCTTCACCATTGATACGCTGAACGCCACTTACGACAGTATCCCCCAATTAGCCCGGCTAGACAAAAACATGCGTTACCGCATGCGGATGAATGCCCGTATCGTACCGGCCGACTTCACCATGTTCGTACCCGCTTTCACCCATTTCCACAGCCCGATTGATTTCAGGCTCGCCTTAGAAGGGGAAGGTACCCGCACGCGCTGTACCGACATCCTCATAAGCGGAAACGAACAAACGTTATTGCTCAAGGCACAAGGGATGGTCAACCACTGGAACCGGAAAGAAGACCTCTATCTATTCGGCAATGTGTCCCAGTTGGATGCCGACTCGTTAGGGTTAAGCTGGCTCTTCCATAACCTGTCCGGTAAAGACGAAGTTCCGGCTATCATACGCCGGCTGGGCGACATCCGCTTTAACGGTGACATATCGGGATACCTTCACCAGCTGACCACCCACGGAAGCGTCTTGTCAAAAGCCGGCAGGATACAAGCCAACGTAACCATGCACAGCCATAACGATACCGCTTACCGTTCTTATTCGGGCAAAGTAAGCAGCAGACGGTTGAACCTCGGCACACTCTTAGGGAAAGAACAAACATTCGGCGACACGGCGTTCGACATCGAGCTAAACGGCTTCCGTTACCAAGACGGAAAGCCCGAATCGTATATCAAAGGCACTGTTTCCTCGCTGACATACAAACAATACGAATACCATAACATCCTGCTCGACGGGCAGTACACACCGGGAGGATTTGACGGAAACATTTCATTGGATGACCCGAACGGAAGCATTGAAATCAACGGACACGCAGCCACACAACAGTCCACCCCCGACTTTAACCTGAAAGCTACGGTACGCCACTTCCGTCCGAACGCATTGAACCTTACCAAAAAGTATGAAGGCGCAGACTTTTCACTGAACCTGCTAGCAGACTTTACCGGACGCTCCATCGATGACATGCAGGGAAAGCTCCGCATCGACAGCATCGCCGTAAACGCCCCCGACCCTGAGAAATGTTATTCACTCGCCTACCTCGACATCCTGGCCGGAACAGCGGAAAACACCGGGAAGAAACAAATCGAAATCCGTTCGCCTTTCCTGAACGGCAAGGTAGAAGGGAATTATTCGTACCGTACCCTACCGTCGAGCATACTGAAAACCGTGCAACGCTATCTGCCCTCGCTGCTGGATTCGGACAAGAAATTACCTGATACCGACAATAATTTCCACTTCAGCTTGCAACTGGACAACGCCGAAATGCTATCGAAAGTGACAGACATCCCGTTACAACTTAATATGCCGGCTTCATTGCAAGGCTACTTCGACGATAACCGCACCCGTATCCAAATGCGTGCTTATGCCCCCGAATTCACCTACAAAGGCGCTTACTACGAAGCCGGCACATTTCTTTGCGACAATACGGACGAAGGGCTGCAATGCATGCTGCGCACCAACAAACGAATGAAGAAAGGGAGTATGGTTAATCTAACCGTCAACGCACTGGCAAAGGAAGACCAACTGAAAGCAGTTGTCAACTGGGGAAATAATACAGCCTCTACCTTCAGCGGACTGATAGACGCCACGGCACGTTTCGAAAAGCCAGAAACAGGAGAAAAGCTGAATACACACATCCACATACAACCCAGCCAAATCATCCTGAACGACAGCATCTGGAAAATCCACGCTTCGGATGTCATCATCCGGCAAGGCACAGTGGACGTGCGGAATTTCCTGTTCGAACACCAAGACCAGTACATCCACGCCAACGGGCGTATCGGAAAAGCGGAAACAGACAGTTGCATTGTAGACCTAAGCAACATCAACCTGCAATACATCATGGACATCATCCAGTTTCATGCCGTGAAGTTCAACGGATTGATTAGCGGGAAAGTGCACCTGAGCCATGTCTTAGAAAAACCCGTCATGCAAGGGCGGTTAGACGTAAAAGGATTCTCGCTTAACGACGCCTTGTTAGGCAGAGGCGACATCAAAACGGAATGGGACAACGAACTGGGCGGTATCCGCCTGTCGGCTGACATCCGGGAGAACGAACATTATTCCACTTATGTGGACGGATACATTTCGCCCAAAGCCAAAGGGCTTGACTTGCACATCCGCGCAGGAGGCACGAACTTAGCCTTCCTGCAGCCGTTCATCAATGGCATCTTCACCGATATGCAAGGACGCGTGTTCGGCAATGTCCGCCTGTTCGGCCCTTTCTCCGGCCTGGACCTGGAAGGAAGCGCACAAGCAGACGCCAGCATGAAAGTGGATATATTGAACACTTCGTTCCGTCTGCACGCCGACTCCGTGCGCATCCGTTCAGGACATTTCGGGTTCGATAACGTACAAATAACCGACATGGAAGGACATACCGGGACTGTAAACGGGTCTCTCGACCACCAGAAGCTGAAGCACCTGACTTATAACTTCCGTTTCAACACACATAACATGCGGGTCTTCCATACCGAAAAAGAAACGCCCGAATTCCCTTTCTACGGGACAATCTATACGACAGGCGACGTATTGCTACGGGGCGGAAACAACACATTAAGTGTAGACGGAACCCTGCGCACCGACCCGCATACGTCGTTCACTTATGTTACCGCTACAGCCGCCGAAGCGACCAGCAACCAGTTCATCACATTTGTCGACCGCACCCCCAAACGCCGGCAAGAACATATATACACCGAAGTATATCATCCGCTAAACGTACAAGAGAAAGAAGAAGATGATGACACGCCCCTCGATATGCACTTGAATTTCCAAATTGAAGCGACTCCAGACGCTACCATGCGCATCATCATGGATCCCGTAGCGGGAGATAACATCTCCGCCACAGGAAACGGAAACCTACGCATCAATTTCTACAATAAAGGAGATTTCCTGATATTCGGGAACTACAATATCGAAGACGGAATCTATAAGATGAGCATGCAAAACGTTATCCGGAAAGATTTCGTGCTACAATCGGGAGGAACAGTGTCGTTCAACGGAAACCCGCGTCAAGCCAACCTGAATGTACAAGCGGTTTATACGGTTAATTCAGCCTCTTTAAACGACTTGGTAGCAGACGCCTCCTCCACGCGAGGCACCGTGAGGGTGAACTGCCTGCTAAACTTAACCGGAAACCTAACCAACCCTAACCTGAAGTTCGACCTCGACCTGCCTACAGTAAGCGATGAAGACCGGGAATTGGTACGGAGCCTGACCAGCACGGAAGAACAGATGAATACGCAAATTATCTACCTGCTGGGCATAGGCAAATTCTATACCTACGACTATAACAACAACGCCACCCAGTCGGACGCAACTAGTTCGCTGGCTTTCAGCACCTTATCCGGCCAGCTTAACAACATGTTGTCGCAAGTCATCGATAACCAGAATTGGAATGTAGGCACGAATCTAAGTACCGGCGAAAACGGTTGGAGCGATGTAGAAGCGGAAGCTATTCTGTCGGGAAGGTTACTGAACAACCGCCTCATTATCAACGGAAACTTCGGATATCGTGACAATGCCTTGCAAAACACCAATTTCGTAGGCGATTTCGAAGCGATGTGGATACTGACCAAAAACGGTGAATTACGCTTGAAAGGCTACAACGAAACCAACGACCGGTATTTCACCAAATCAACCCTGACCACCCAAGGTATCGGATTAATGTATAAAAAAGACTTCGACAATTGGCGCGAACTGTTCAACTGGATGTTGTTCCGCCGAAGAAACAAAACAGAAAGTACCGAAGAACAGCCAGTTGCACATCGAAAACGAAACAAAGAAACAGATTAACATAAAAAACGAATGACACAAAACTTTTATTTGCCTGCCGAATGGCACACCCAAAGTTATATCCAACTGACTTGGCCTCATGCCGAAACAGACTGGAACTATATGCTGGACGAAGTAGAAGCGTGCTTCCTCCGCCTGGCTCGTGAAATAGCCACCCGACAACCCCTATTGCTTGTCGCTCCCGAATTTCCCGAAGCGCTCAAAACGGCAGATTTTAAGGAAAACATCCACTTCGTCGCTTGCCCAACGAACGACACCTGGGCACGCGACCACGGATTCATCACTTTGCTTCAGAGCAACGCTTCTCCCCTTTTATCAGACTTCTGCTTTAATGGATGGGGAATGAAATTCGCCGCTTGTAAAGACAACCTCATCAACACACAGGTATACAAAAGCGGACTGCTCAACGGACATTATGTCAATTGCCGCAACTTCGTGTTAGAAGGAGGGGCAATAGAAAGCGACGGCAAAGGCACGCTGCTCACCACATCCAACTGCTTGCTGGCACCGAACCGGAACGACACCTTATGCCGTAACGAAATCGAACAATACCTGAAAGAGAAATTCAACTTGCTTCAAGTGCTTTGGTTAGACTATGGATTTTTAGCGGGCGACGATACAGACAGCCACATCGACACATTAGCACGCCTATGCCCTAACCATACCATCGCTTACGTACAGTGTACCGATACCGAAGATGAACATTACGGCGCGCTCCGCGCAATGGAAGCACAGCTAAAAACATTCCGCACCTTAGACGGATCCCCCTACCGGTTGCTGCCCCTACCCTTGCCCGATGCCATCTATGATGCAGAAGGACAACGGCTACCTGCCACGTATGCCAATTTCCTGATTATGAACAAAGCTGTCCTATACCCCACTTACAACCAACCGGGAAAAGACAGGGAAGCGGCACGCATACTGGCCTCAGCTTTTCCAAGCCGTGAAATCATCGGAATAGATTGCCGGGCTTTGATACAACAACACGGTTCGCTGCATTGCGTTACCATGCAATATCCCGAAAATGTCTTCCGGAAAAATAATTAACCCCGACTATATACACCTTAATTATATATAAAGAGAATATGACAAAAATCATCCGTGTAGGTATCGTGCAACAATCTTGCTCGAACAACATCAAAGCCAATTTAGAAAAACTGCACCGTAACATTGCTTCTGTAGCCAAAGCCGGAGCAAACTTAGTCGTACTGCAAGAACTTCACAATACGCCGTATTTCTGCCAAACCGAGAATACGGCCCTGTTCGACTTGGCGGAACCGATTCCCGGACCTTCAACAGGCTTTTACAGTGAAATAGCTTCTGCATACAACGTTGTATTAGTAACTTCCTTATTCGAACGCCGCGCACCCGGATTATACCATAATACGGCGGTAGTCTTCGATGCAGACGGAAGCATCGCTGGCAAATACCGCAAGATGCACATTCCCGACGACCCTGCTTATTACGAAAAATTCTACTTCACTCCGGGCGACCTTGGTTTCGAACCAATCCAAACATCCATAGGCAAATTAGGCGTACAAGTTTGTTGGGACCAATGGTATCCCGAAGGCGCACGGCTGATGGCATTAAAAGGCGCTGAATTACTGATTTACCCTACTGCCATCGGGTGGGAAAGCACAGATACAAAAGAAGAGAAGCTGCGTCAAATCGGTGCGTGGATAACAGTACAACGCGGGCATGCCGTAGCCAACGGCTTGCCTGTCATTGCCGTAAACCGCGTAGGGCTGGAACCTGACCCATCCGGACAAACCAACGGCATCCAGTTCTGGGGAAACAGTTTTGCAGCAGGCCCGCAAGGCGAACTGCTGGCACAGGCAAGCAATACAGAAGAAGAAAACCTTGTAGTAGACATTGATATGGGCCGGAGCGAAAACGTACGCCGCTGGTGGCCCTTCCTGCGAGACCGCCGCATAGAAAAATTCGGCGAACTGACCCAAAGGTTCATTGACTGACCCCGTTATATGGTGCGTAGGCGTATCCGCGCATTACCGTTGATTTATTAGAGGGTGTCTCAAAATGAAAATTGCCTATCAAAAAGTAATGTCATTCTGAGCATAGCGAAGAAACAACGTTCGACGAAGTCAATCTCGTGTGCATCAGCTTGTGTATTCGAGATCCTTCACTCCGTTCAGGATGACAAAA
>CASFRN010000043.1 GCA_949296855.1 uncultured Bacteroides sp.
ACAAACTTATATCTGGAATCCGAGACTGTTTTGTCACGGATTCACTAATCATGTGCCATAGTAAACCAAGCAAATGCTTCGAGGCGGTTTTAAGGCAATACATGGAGATTTGCTGCATATACGTTTTAGAGAAAAGATACGGAAAATATTTTATAAAAGCACATCTGCTATTGCAACAATGATTAAACGGCGGAATACGACAAACCGTTTTTCCCGATACAGCCTACTGTACGGGAAAAGCCATTCGGTTGCGGTAAAAGTCCTGGCAGCACAGGATTAAGCAAGGACTACCGCCATACATAAAACCGGAAAGCCATCCGGCTTGCGAAAGGGATAAAACATACATATCCCTGCCTGCCTATCAATTTTTCCACATTGCGGGAAATAAACACAGGCAGACAGGGATATGCACATAAAAGGAACACTTCCTGATACCCATATCCGGGCAGCGGAAGCAACAGCAGCGGTCAACGTACAATGTCGGTCGGATAAGTAGACGGCATATCTATCTTCCGCCAAATTTCATGCGACCACACTTCATCGCCGGCCTCGGACGACTTGAACTTCACGAACATCAACGTACCGTTTTCCGCAAGTTCGAAATGCATCACGTTGTCTTGACCGTCCAACTCCGGAAGGTGGATGTTTTTCTTTACGTGTTCAGTAAAAACGGAATCGTTATTCTGGGTATAGGTACCCGAACCGATGATGATGGCACCTGTCGGCATCATGACCACATTGGTGAATTCTCCGCCTTCGCCCAATATCTTCAAGGAATTACTCGGCTTCAGGTCACCCGGAAGAGCGGGCAATGAAGAACTGTAAAAACACATCTGCCATACGCCTTTCAATGAAACAGGCATACCATCACTAAACAAATCTTGAGCATACGAATTTCCTATACTCATAAACAAACACAATACAGCGATAAATAAAGAACGTGCTTTCATGACGCAAATTATTAAAGTTAAACGAATAAGTTGATGCACAAATATATAGAACTTTTTCGGAAAACCTTACGTTTAGGCAAAGAAATTTTGATAAAAAAGAGAAAAACTATTTTATAACAGCAATTTATATATCAAATCCTTTTCATCGCCCGCACGGACTGCATACAAAATCCCGTCATGCGGAACATACGCCAAAGCAGTAAAAGCACAGGGCAGGTTATAACGGGCAGTCAGCTTATTGTAGACGAAACGGTTCAAGAATCCTTGTCCTCCGTCTACATTAATTCAACCAATAACAAATAAGCCAATAGCAAGCTTATTACCAAGCAAGACTATTGGCTTATCAGAAACAACAAATAACTTCTTTATCAATTAGAATTCCGCGTTATGCGGCGTACGCGGGAAAGGAATCACGTCGCGGATGTTCGCCATACCAGTCACGAACAACAACAGGCGTTCGAAACCAAGACCGAAGCCGGAGTGCGGGCAGCTTCCGTACTTGCGGGTATCGAGGTACCACCACATGTCCTTCATCGGGATGTTCAGTTCTTTGATACGGGTAAGCAACTTATCGTAATCGGCTTCACGTTCCGAGCCGCCGATAATCTCGCCAATCTTCGGGAACAATACGTCCATCGCACGTACGGTCTTTCCGTCGTCGTTCTGCTTCATGTAGAACGCCTTGATTTCCTTCGGATAGTCGGTCAGGATAACCGGACGCTTGAAGTGTTCCTCCACCAAGTAACGTTCGTGTTCCGAAGCCAAGTCTACGCCCCAATATACCGGGAACTCGAACTTATGACCTTTCGCAACGGCTTCTTCCAGTATCTTGATGCCTTCGGTATAAGGCAGACGGACGAATGTTTCCTTCAATACGCCCTGCAGACGGTCGATGAGTTCCTTGTCGAAATGGTCGTTCAGGAACTTCACGTCATCGTAACAATTGTCAAGTGCCCATTGCACGCAATACTTGATGAACTCTTCTGCCAAGTCCATATTGTCGTTGATGTCGTTGAAAGCCACTTCCGGTTCAATCATCCAAAACTCAGCCAAGTGGCGCGGCGTATTCGAGTTCTCAGCACGGAACGTAGGGCCGAAGGTATAAATCGCTCCCAAAGCCGTAGCAGCCAGTTCGCCTTCCAACTGCCCCGACACTGTCAGGCTGGCTTGCTTGCCAAAGAAATCATTGTCGTAAATAATCGAACCGTTCTCGTCTTTCTTCAAGTCATACAAATTCATTGTAGTAACCTGGAACATCTGGCCGGCACCTTCGCAATCGGAAGCCGTAATCAGCGGCGTATGAAAATAGAAAAAGCCGCGTTCGTGGAAAAACCTATGAATGGCAATCGCCATGTTGTGACGGATACGGAATACGGCCCCGAAGGTATTGGTGCGCGGACGCAAATGCGCAATCTCGCGAAGGAACTCCATCGAGTGCCCTTTCTTCTGAAGCGGATAAGTATTGTCGCAAGCGCCTAAGACTTCGATTTCACGAGCCTGTATTTCGGCAGCCTGACCTGCACCGACCGATTCAACCAAGATACCGTTCACACTCAAGCAAGCCCCGGTAGTGATTTGCTTCAATAATTCTTCATCAAAATTAGCAAGATCAACAACAATCTGTACATTATTTATTGTAGAACCGTCATTCAAAGCAATAAAACTAACCTGTTTGCTACCGCGGCGGGTACGTACCCATCCTCTTACATTGACCGTCGTACCGAAATCACGGCACTTCAGCAGGTCAACAATCTTTGTTCTACGAATCTTTTCCATTTTACTGTTTGTTTTAACCTGACACAGAGACACTAAGGCACAGAGTGTTTCTTTATCCTAAAGATAAAATCTCCATGTCCTTGTGCCTCTGCGTTCATTATTAGTTTCGATTGATTAACGTTTCACTCATTCAAAAGCTCCCATACGAAGCATATTCACTTCTTTTTCGGTCAAGTAACGCCAGTCGCCCCGACGCACCCCTTTTTTAGTCAAACCGGCGAAATAAACACGATCCAGTTTCACCACCCGATAACCCAACGATTCAAAGATACGGCGCACAATGCGGTTCTTTCCCGAATGAATTTCGATACCCACTTGCGACTTATCGGTATCCGATGCATAACTGATGGCATCAGCATGCACTTCACCGTCATCCAAAGTGATTCCGGAAGCGATTTGCTCTAAATCGGCTTTTGTCACATTCTTGTCAAGAAACACATGATAAATTTTTTTCTTCAAGAATTTCGGATGAGTCAACTTCGATGCCAAATCGCCATCGTTCGTAAGCAACAACACACCGGTTGTGTTACGGTCCAAACGGCCTACCGGATAAATACGTTCCTTACAAGCGCCTTTCACTATATCCAACACCGTCTTACGCTCCTGGGGGTCATCGGATGTCGTCACGCAATCCTTCGGTTTGTTCAGCAATACATACACTTTCTTCTCTATGCTTACAGGCTGGTCGTGGAACTTCACCTCATCGGTACGCTTGATTTTCGTTCCCAGTTCGGTAACCACTTGCCCGTTGACCGAAACCACGCCGGCGGTAATAAACTCATCGGCTTCACGGCGAGAGCAAATACCCGCATTGGCAAGGAACTTATTCAAGCGAATCGGCTCATTCGGGTCTGTCCATGCATCATCCTTGTAATCAATTTGTCTTTTCGGATTGTAACGCGTATTAGAGTTATAGCCTCCTTGGTAAGGACGTCCTCCCTGCGGACGATTGTAACCACCCCCATTATTGGCGCCAAAGCGCGGACGTTGCGGGCGATAACCGCCTTCTTCGCCCTGTTGGTTATAACGCGGACGATACGGACGCTGTCCTCCTTGCCCCTCTTCCTTGTTATAACGTGGATTGTAAGAAGAACGCTGCGGACGGTAGCCGCCTTCACCTTGCTGCTCATAGCGCGGACGATACGGACGCTGCGCTCCATACCCGCCTTCTTCCTTATTATTATAGCGAGGGTTGTAAGAAGAACGTTGCGGACGGTAGCCGCCTTCTTCGCCTTGCTGGTTATAACGCGGACGATACGGACGTTGCGGACGTTCTTCCGAGTTTGGATTGAAACGGGGACGACGTTCGTACCCATTTCCTTTTTCTCCCCGATTATACTTGCTATACCCTTCGTTGTTATACGACTTGTAACCGTCACGGCCAGACTGGTAGTTTCCACCTTCTTGTCTGTTTTCTTTCTCTTCCATATTCTTTGTTTAGTTTTATAAATTAATAATTGTACCCTTCGCGGGCTTTATTCTTATTTAAGCTTTTAAACGAACCTCACATTCCCGTATAATTATGCGGCGTAATCTTACGCAATTCTTGTTTTACGTTTTCGCTTACGCTCAATGTCTCGATAAAATTCTTGATTGATGCCTCATTAATCGCTTGATTAGTACGGGTCAAGTCTTTCAACGCTTCGTACGGATGTGGATAGCCTTCACGGCGCAAGATGGTCTGGATAGCTTCTGCTACAACGCTCCAGCAATTATCCAAATCCTCGTAAATCTTATGTTCATTCAACAACAATTTACCTAAACCTTTCAATGAGCTTTGGATAGCGATAACCGTATGACCGAAAGGCACCCCGATGTTACGCAATACCGTAGAGTCGGTCAAGTCACGTTGCAAACGGGAAACAGGCAACTTTGCGGACAAATGAGCCAATACGGCATTCGCCATACCCAAGTTTCCTTCCGCATTCTCGAAGTCAATCGGATTCACCTTATGTGGCATCGCGCTCGAACCTACTTCCCCAGCCTTAATCTTCTGTTTGAAATACTCCATGGAGATATATTGCCAGAAGTCGCGGTTCATATCAATCATAATGGTGTTGATGCGCTTCATCGTATCGAAAATGGTGCCTAAGTTATCATAGTTAGAAATCTGCGTGGTGTACTCTTCCCGTTCCAAGCCCAACTTCTCTGCCACAAACTTATTGCCGAAAGCTTTCCAGTCGAATTCCGGATAAGCCACATGGTGCGCGTTATAGTTTCCGGTAGCACCGCCGAACTTCGCCGTAACCGGGCAAGCCTTCAATACAGCCAACTGACGTTTCAAGCGGTAAGCGAACACCTCGATTTCCTTACCCAAACGGGTAGGAGAAGCCGGTTGCCCGTGCGTCTTGGCAAGCATCGGGATGTCTTTCCATTCTTCGGCATACGTTTCCAGTTGGTCAATGAGTTTCTGGATTTGCGGATAATACACTTCGTCCAGTGCATCCTTGATAGACAAAGGAACCGACGTATTGTTTATATCTTGAGAAGTCAAGCCGAAATGGATAAACTCTTTATACGCTTCCAGCCCGCCCAAGCGGTCGAACTGCTCTTTAATGAAATATTCCACGGCTTTCACATCGTGATTGGTCACGCTCTCTATTTCCTTAATCCGCCCGGCATCCGCTTCCGAGAAGTTACGGTAAATATCCCGCAACGATTCAAAGCGCGCATGGTCTATGCCTTCCAGTTGCGGCAAAGGCAATTCGCACAAGGTAATAAAATATTCTATTTCCACCCGCACCCGATATTTCATCAGTGCATACTCAGAGAAATAAGCAGCCAAAGCACCGGTCTTATTTCTATATCGCCCGTCTATAGGAGATATAGCGGTGAGTAAATCAAGCTCCATCATGATTCTACCAGTAGTTTTTGATTCTTAAATATATAATGATCATTAATGGCGGCAAAGGTACGATTTTTTCCTGAGTTAAACAGACTAATACTGAAAAGTTTAGCATTTATTTCATTTGGATTCCTCATCCGGCATCCCCACAAAAAACGCAACTGCGCAAAATTCCAAGACTTTATCCCTCCAAATGAAGGAAATTCAATTTGTAAACACTATCTTTGCAAAAGAAGAAATCATTCACCATTAATACCCATACGATATGAGCGAACTGCAAGACCGATACATCCGATTCGACTGGGCAATCAAACGTCTGCTCCGCCAAAAAGCCAATTTCGACGTATTAGAAGGATTCTTGACCGTATTCATCGGCGAACCCATCAAAATCATCGAAATACTGGAAAGCGAAGGAAATCAGGAAAGCTATGATGACAAATTCAACCGCGTAGACATCAAAGCAAAGAACAGTAAAGATGAAATCATTATTATTGAGGTGCAAAACACCCGCGAACTTTATTACTTGGAACGCATCCTATACGGCGTGGCAAAAGCCATCACCGAGCACATCTCGCTGGGAGCATCGTATAGCGAAGTGAAGAAAGTGTACTCCATCAGCATCCTTTATTTCGATATCGGAAGAGGAACAGACTACCTTTATCACGGGCAAAACCGCTTCATCGGCGTACATACACACGATGAATTGCAAGTCAACGTCAAGGAGCGGAATGCTTTTGTCACCCGCACGCCCGCATCCATCTTTCCCGAATACATCCTCATACGTGTAAACGAGTTTAACAGCGTAGCGGTCACTCCGTTAGAGGAATGGATGCGTTACCTGAAGGAAGGTGTCATCCGCCCGGACACCACGGTTCCCGGACTGAATGAAGCACGGGAAAAACTGCGCTATTACTCCATGACGAAAGCGGAGCGTCATGCTTACGACGAGCACCTCAATGCGGTCATGATTCAAAATGACGTGCTCAGTTCGGCAAAAGAAGAAGGCAAAATGGAAGGCAGAATGGAAGGCAGAATGGAAGGCAGAATGGAAGGCAGAATAGAAGGCAGAGAAGAAGGAATACAGGAAGGCATAGAGATAGGTATAGAGAAAGGCGTAGAAAAAGGAGAAAAGCGTGAGCGTCTGAAAAATGCCAAAGGGATGAAATGTTCAGGCATAGCACCTGACCTGATTGCGAAGATAACCGGTCTATCTCCGGACGAAATCGAAAACCTTTAAGAGCCCGTTTTCCATTCGTCTTCCGTGAAAACCGGACAAATTTTTCCAAAGACGAGATGACAATGTAACGAAAAATCGGCTAACTTTGCAGCGCAAAATATAAAAACGAAAAGAAACATGGAATTACCTAAAGACCCGATGATGCTTTTCAGCTTCATCAACACCAAGTTGCGTGATTTTTATCCTTCGCTTGATGCGCTTTGCAAGGACATGAATGTAAAAGAAGAAGAAATCGTAAACGCCCTAAAAGCCGCAGGATTCGAATACAACCGCGAACTGAACAAGTTTTGGTAACCGCATGCCATTAATGGCGTTATCGGGCTAACCAAAGTTCCGGGTTCAGCTTGGCGGTTTCTTTCCGGAGCTGGAAGTGAAGGACAGTATTGCCATTCGTATCGGTATGTACCTGCCCGATGATGTCTTTGGTTTTCAGAACACTTCCTTTCTTTACCTGTACCGAACTCAGATTGCAATAGACCGAAATATAATTTCCATGACGCACCAATACATTCGACAAGCCGTTGTATTGGAAGATAGCAGACACTTCCCCGTCGAAGATGACACGGGCCTGTGCGCCTTCTTTTCCTTTGACATCTATACCTTTGTTATCCAGGCGGACATTGCGCAAGCCCTTTACTTGGTATTTACCGTAATGCCCTACAATGGCGTATGCCCCTGTAATCGGCATCGGAAGTCTGCCTTTGTTTTTCTCGAAGACATTCGAGAGGCGCAAGTCTTCATTATCCACTTTATAGACTTCAACTTTCGATTCAGGGATTGCCGCTTTCTTACTCTCCGCTATTGCTTCCTTTTGCGCTTCTTTCTGCTTCCGTTCTGCCTCCGCTTTCCGGCGCGCTTCGGCTTCTTTCCGTTTGCGTGCAGCTTCTATTTCGATTTCAATCAGGCGGTCTATCTCCGCATTCAAGCGGTTGGCTGAACGGCGTTTCTCCTTGATTTCCCGTTGGATTGCCCCTTGTTTCTTTTGCAAGGAGGAAAGCAAAGCCTTCCGTTCCTTTTCCTGCGCTTCCAATTTCAGCTTTTCGGCTTCTCCCTGTTTCAACATATCCGCTTTCGCATCCCGGCTGGCAAGCAATGTTTTTTGCTTATCCGACACTTGCCTTTGTTTGCGTTGCACTTCTTTTCCTTGCCTCCTTTGGTAATCGGCATACTC
Organism: uncultured Bacteroides sp.; assembly: GCA_949296855.1. GTDB lineage: Bacteria > Bacteroidota > Bacteroidia > Bacteroidales > Bacteroidaceae > Phocaeicola. Next base: position 7,980 of record CASFRN010000043.1, read on the forward strand.
GCGCACATAACGCATCCGGCGGTACATTTGGCTTAGGTTATCTGCCGAGAAGACAAACATCAGTTTCTCTTGAATAGACTTGTTCTTATGCATATACATCACCGACTTTTCGTATTTCTTTTTCTTGTCGGCAAGTTCACGCTCCAATGTTTTCAAATCCGTCCTCAAGCGGTCTATTTCATTTTGGATGACCTGTACATCCTTCCCTATTGTCTCGATATATTGTTTCCGGTCCGCAATCTGTCCCGACAAGACCGCTAAGTTATCCAATTGGCTCTTTACATCCTTCTTGGTGGACTGAAGCAAGGTCTCCGAATCGGAGATTTGCTTCTGCAAGGCAGCATGTTGCTTCTCCAGTTCCCGAATCTTCTTCGTGCTTTGCGCGCAAAGCGAGATGGAAACCAGCCCTATCAACATTATGCCTATCATCCGTTTCATCCGTTCTGCAATATCTTTAACAGTTCTTCTATACTTACACGCGTATATTTAGCCGGTATCTCCGTGTGGGCTTTCCAGTCTCCTCCCACACTTAACCGCGAGAAATCCATACCCAATGCCAAAGGCTTGCCCGTCCCTTCAATGGAAAGCTTCATCTGCTCTGGGAAAAAGCGTTGTTCTATTTTCCTGAACGCACCATATTTCCATTGCAAGGCATACGGAGTACCCGATACCCCTATCCGGCTTTCCTCCAGCCAACCTTGTTCGGTAGAAGTAAAGAAACGGTAAGTGAGTTGATGCTCTCCTTTTGCCTCTAAAATCGCACGCCCTTCGGCTAACGAAAGACGGAAATCACTTGCATCGTCCCTGTCCACTTGTGTCTTGCCCGGCACAAACAATTCGTTTAAGAACAAAGACTGAAGCACCGCAAAGCTCAAGTCCGTACGTGCCCATCGGTTTATCTCCTCAAACGAGACCTGTACATAACGCTTGTTCAAGCGGTCGAGTGCCAACAAGCCTTCAGGAGAAATCTCCAGCCGTGCTACTTCGATTCCCAAGAAGGGAGCCACGGATAACTGAATGGATTCGCCCCGCTTCAAGCGTAGGGTAGCGTTTACTTCGGCATGTTTCCCTTCGCCCAACGACAAGTCCAAAGCGACTTTCCCACTCAGGCTTTGCCAAGCGGGAGCCAGTTCGATAACCTTCTCTATATAGGCTTCTCCCGTCAATCCTCCAATCATCGGTGCCTTAGCCGCCTTCCGTGAGGAAGAACACGAAGCCAAAAGAACCGCTATAATTACAATGTATACGTATCTCATCGGATTCATTCAATATACTTTTTCAACTTAATCTTCTGCTTCAAGCGTTTGATTTCCTCCTCCGTAGGAGGTGTCTCGCCTTCTTCTGTCTCTTTTATCGCATCGGCTTTCTTCCAGTATTCCAACGCTTTCTCTTTCTCGCCTAACATATAATAAATATCTCCGCAATGCTCTACGATGACCCGGCTCTTCTCTCCGCCGTTGCGCAATGCTTGCTCAATATAAATGCGGGCTTCGGTATAACGTCCTTTCTCAAAAAGAATCCAAGCATACGTGTCCAGATAGGTTTCATTATCCGGTTCCGCCTTCACCGTGCGGTAACTCATCTCTTCCGCCTTATCCAAATGTTTCTTATCTACGGAAAGGAAATACGCATAATTATTCAATGTTCCGATGTTGTCGGGATTATATACCAACGAAGAATCGTATGCCGCGTAAGATTCTTCCGACCTTCCCTTTTGGTGATAAATGTCTCCCAATATAGCGTAAAAATCAGAAGCCACCAGCTTGTCGCTCTTCTCATTGACTTGCCTTACGCCACGTGTGAAAATCTCAAGTGCCTCGTCCAACTTATCCTGCTGATAATACGCGACACCTAAGTAATAATAAAACTCCAATGCGTCGGGATGATATTCCAATGCCGATGTAGCAACCCGTATTACCTCGTCCAAATCGTTATCACCTATCGCATAACTCAGCAGTTGCAGGCGCGCGGGCTTGTTCTCCGGGTCTAATGAAAGCACTTGCTCTAATACCGGGACGGACTCTTTCTTCATATTCTTGGTAATCATGTATTGGGCGCAAAGCATCGCCAAATCGGCATTCTGCTGGGGACGTGCCAGGATACGTTGGAACAATGCCACAATTTGCGTGCTATCCTTCGTGGTCTGTTCCGATTGCAAGATGTTCTGGCGCATCAGTTCCATCTTCGTGTCCGAGGAAACATTGTCGTTCATCAATATCGTATCCAGTTGAAGCTGGTACAGGCTGTCCTGACCCGTCTTTTGGTAATACGAAGCCATCGAAAGCACCGCCGGAGCATAATTCGGTTCTTCCTTTAATATATGCCGGTAGATAGCCAACGCTTCTTCAGGCCGGTCATTGTTAAGATAAACATCTCCCAAAATAGTTTGATAACGCAAATCGTAGGGATATTCTTTCGAAAGGCTTTCCATCTCGATAAAGGCGCTGTCCTGCTTGCCCATAAGCAGGTACATACGGAACTTCTCCATGCTAATCTGCTCCGATTTCCCGTCAAGTTCTTCCAAACGATTCAGCACATTGATTACACTTTGATAATTCTTTGTACGATTATACAAATTAACCAACGACATCAACGGCTCCAAACGTGAAGGGAACTGCTCCGCCATATCCTCGTAAACCGTAATAGCTTTCGGGATATTCATTTTCTGCTCGTAATAAGACGCTAAGGTCTGCTTATACCAGAAATTGGACTCGTCTGAACGGATGGCTTGCTTTAAGGCTTCTTCGCCTTTCTCCTCTTGCCCCAAGTACATGTAGAACTGGGAAATCTCGTACAATGCCGCTCCCGACATCGGATTGATATCCAGGCAATGTGTATAAAGTTCGTATGCAGCATCGTATTTCCCTTGTTCTTTCATCCGCACGGCTTCTAAGAAATAATAATCAAACTTCCGGCGTTGCTCGAAGCTTAAAGAGACCTGTTCCGTTTCTCCCTTCTGCTTTTTCCCCGCCTGCCTTCCGGTTGTCCCGCATGCCACAAGTGTCATCAGCACACCCACCGATACGATATAAATTAGTTTCTTCATTTATTTCACTCATTTCGTTCCCGTATGTCCAAATCCGCCTGCTCCGCGTTCGGTTTCGTCTAATACTTCCACTTCTTGCCATTCCGCCTGCTCGTAACGGGCGATGACCATTTGGGCGATACGCTCTCCGTCCTCTATCGTAAAGTCTTCGGTAGAGAGGTTGACCATGATTACCCCGATTTCGCCCCGATAGTCGGCATCAATCGTGCCGGGGGTATTCAGCAAGGTGATTCCTTTCTTCAACGCCAATCCGCTACGCGGGCGTATCTGTGCCTCGTATCCTTCGGGCAAAGCGATATACAAGCCCGTAGGAACCAGGCAACGTTGCAAAGGCTTTAACACAATCGGTTCGTTCAAGTTAGCCCGCAAGTCCATTCCAGCCGAATAAGAAGTGGCATAACTCGGAAGCGCGTGCTTCGACTTATTGATAATCTGTACTTTCATCGTAAATCTTGTTTTTTATTTCAAGGAAACGCAGATTAGCGCAGATTTACGCAAATTATTATTTTCACTTTCATGAATCGCTTTGATAAAATTAAAATATCTGCGTAAATCTGCGCTAATCTGCGTTTCCTTATCAAAGCTTCACATTAAATCATCTGCGAAAATACATATTTCGTAGGATTTATGCATACGTTTACCATTTTTTATCGAAACTTTTATACATTTGCATACTCACTTTTACTTGAGCATAAGAAAAATGATGATGAACTGGAGCCAACTGATATCAAATAAACGCTTCGGACTGGAAGCGTTACACGAAATACGGAAAGAAGACCGGACGGAATTCCAACGCGATTACGACCGCCTGATATTCTCTTCCCCTTTCCGGCGTCTTCAAAACAAAACGCAAGTGTTTCCCCTTCCGGGAAGCATTTTCGTGCACAACCGCTTGACGCATAGCTTGGAAGTGTCATGCGTAGGACGCTCTTTGGGCAACGATGCCGCACGGCTTCTTTTGCAAAAACATCCCGAATTATCAGATTCCCACTTGCCTGAAATCGGTGCTATCGTGTCTGCGGCTTGCCTGGCACACGATATGGGGAATCCTCCTTTCGGGCATTCGGGCGAGAAAGCTATCGGCACCTATTTCTCGGAAGGCAAAGGGCTGGCATTGAAACCCTTGGTTGCTCCAGCCGAATGGGAAGACTTGACCCACTTCGAAGGCAATGCCAATGCGTTCCGCCTCTTGACTCACCAGTTCCGAGGCAGACGTCCGGGAGGCTTCGTGCTTACTTATTCTACGTTGGCTTCTATCGTGAAATACCCCTTCTCGTCCCAATTAGCCGGGAACAAACAGAAGTTCGGCTTCTTCTTGAGCGAACAAGAAGACTATGAGCGGATAGCTAACGAATTAGGCATCACCCGATTAAGCGGGGAAGGAGAACCGGTACGCTACGCCCGCCATCCGTTAGTCTACTTAGTAGAAGCCGCCGATGACATCTGCTATCAGATGATGGACATCGAAGACGCGCATAAGTTGAAAATCCTGACTTCGCAAGAGACCAAGGAACTCTATTCGCATTTCTTCACCGAAGAACGCCTGAAGCGCATCCGTAAGATTTGCCAATTAGTGACCGATACCAACGAGCAAATCGCCTACCTGCGCTCTTCCGCCATCGGCGTACTCACGAAAGCCTGCGTAGAAACCTTTGTGGAACACGAAGAAGAAATCCTTTCGGGCACGTTCCAAGGACCGCTCATCAAGCAAATCGCCCCGCCCGTAAGGGACGCTTACAAGAAATGCTCGGAAACGGCATTCGCCAAAATCTATTGCGCCAAGGACGTGCTCGACATCGAATTAGCCGGTTATCAGGTCATTACCACCTTGGTCGACCTGATGATAGAAGCCGTGCGCTATCCGCATAAAGCCTATTCCCAACTCCTGATAAACCGCGTGTCGCATCAATACGACATGCAAGCCCCCACCCTCTACGGCAGGATACAAGCGGTGTTAGACTATATCTCCGGCATGACCGATGTTTATGCCTTGGATTTGTATCGGAAGATAAACGGGAACAGCCTTCCGGCGGTATGATGCTTATTTCATATTCTTTGCTGCACGCAGAATCAGGTCTACGGCTCCATCGATACCTGTATAATCTGTATTGATAACCAAATCATATCCGTTGATGTCTGTCCATTGCTTTCCGGTATAATGCCAGTAATGGTTGGCGCGTCCGGTATTCACACGTTCGATTTTCTTGGCTGCATCTTCCGGCGATATATGAAACCTTTCGGTCACTTGATGAATGGCAAAATCCAAGCCCGAACGGATAAATACCCGAAGCACGTGCGGGTCGTCCCGGAGAATCCAATTGCCCAACCTGCCGATAATGACACACGGACCGTTGTGAGCCAATCCGCGGATGGTACGGCTTTGGTTAACGTAAATGGCATCTTCTTTCGACGGATTTAGGGAAGCCGGAATACCGCTATCGGCAAATATCAGTTCCCACAGGCGGGCGGTAGAAATGTTTTGTTCATTCTCGGCTACAAACTCCGTGGAATATCCCATTTGCAGGGCGGTCTGGTCGATAATCTGGCGGCTATAACACGGGTATCCTAATTTGTGCGCTACGGCTTCGCCTATGGCATTTCCTCCGCTTCCATACATACGGGCAATGGTGATAATACGGTTCCCTTCCCATTCATCGGAAACGTTCGTCTCTTTGGAAGTAATGCGTTCGCCTTTGGGAATGAATATCTTATCGAGCCACGCGATATGCGGTGCGAATACACTTCTATTTTCCCATTTTTGCTATCAATTCCTCTACCGTAGCCTGAAGTTCTTTAATGCGTTTCTTTAATTCTTTGTTGTTCTTTTTCAACTGGTATGAACTGACAATCTCCCCCAACTCTTCAGAAGTTCTGCTCTCTTCAATCCGCCGTACGCTGATAATCCGGCTCAAGTCCGTTATCGCCTTTTTCTGATTTAAGATAACTTTCCTCAAGTCTGCTTTATCCTTAGCCTCGTTTATTTCGCATAAAAGGCTTTCCAGTTCTCCAAGCCGCCGCATCTTTTCCGCATAATATCGTTTGCGCTTTTCATCGTATTCCTTGAAGTCCTCTATAACCTTTTTAAGCCGTGCTATCTCAATGTCTTTCTTATCGTCAAATAAATGTTCGTTCAACATATTCAAATCTTAAAAAACTGAATCATTAATCAGGTATTTAAAGCCATAAGTTTCCCCAACTCTACCTGTGCGGAAGGATGAAGATGCGCTTCCGGATTCTCGATAATCAAAAAATCATTTTCTTTCCTAAAAGAGAATAATAGACTCTATGCAAAATTACATTAAATTTAGGAAGTTACAAATTTTAGTGTAGCATAATGCTGTAAAATGATTCAATCTTATCGAACGGGATAACATCTGTGTAGTTGTGGAGGTCAGTATGAATCGTAACAGGGATGATAGCCACTTTGGGTTAGTTGTTCATTTCTTCCATTTTTCTTATTTTTGTCTCGTAATCAATAAAAATTACCTGAATAAAAGAAACTTGATAAGAATCATGATACGCATTATTTCAATTGAAAAAGACAATAGGGATACTGAGTTAATCAGCCGTTTGCTGGACGTTTGGCAAGCATCCGTTCGAGCTAGTCATCATTTCTTGACCGAAGAAGATATCCGTGTTTTGACTCCACAAGCGGAGGAAGCCTTGCGGCAGATTGAAACGTTATGGATTGTGCAAGACGGTTTGTTGTCCGTAGGCTTTATGGGCGTGCAGGAGCGTAAGATAGAAATGCTTTTCCTTCATCCTGATTATTTCCGAAAAGGGTTGGGTAAAGAGTTGGTGCAACGTGCGTTTCGTGAATTGGATGTGGAATACGTGGATGTCAATGAGCAGAACCCCGATGCCCTAAAATTTTACGAGCAAATGGGATTCAAGGTATTCAAACGCAACGAACTTGATAGCGAAGGCAATCCGTTTCCCATTTTGGAGATGAAAACATAAAAATCTTATTTCCCCGATGCAATACGCTTTGAAAAAAGACGAAAGAAATAGCATTGCTAAACTCATTAGGGTAGGATTGCTGTTTCATATAGGTAGGATTGCAATTTTATACGGGTAAGATTGCAGTCCTACCCTAATGGGATTTATGCAGGACTGAGAAGGGGAGGACTTGATATTAGGTAAGGCACAAAAAACCACCGCTTGCGGGCGGTGGCTCACTTTCTTTCTCTGTTATTTATCAGGCTTTCTCCGCATCTTTCGACACGACCGGATTGGCGCCCGACGTCAATTGCAACGCTTCGGGATGTTCACGAAGATACGATTCGATGTGACGCACGCGTTTCTCCTCCAATATCTCGTCTACCGCAATCAGGATGCCGGTTTCCTCCACCATGCCGAAGCCGTCGTTGATGGCGGTGCCGAACATACGCATCGTAGGCGAAAGGCTCATGTAAGCGTTGACCAATGGAGGGATGTTGTAGCCCAGCTTGCGTACTTCACGGTTCAATACCCGGTAATCTTCCTTAAATGTATCGTAACAGAAGATTTCCTCCAACACCGCTTCATCCGTTTCTATCTTCAACGGTTCCATAGGCGTAATCAGGTTATCTTTATCCGTAAAATGCTTTTTCAGGAAATACAGGATCATGTCGCGTCCGAAACGGCTGTAGTTGGGATACATCGTCATTTTGCCGAAGAGGTACTTTACGTTCGGCTTCACCACCGTGAGCGCACCCAGCCCGTCCCATAAATTATCGAGGGCGAACAAGCCTTTCGAGCCTGCCCGCGTAGATTGGTATTCGAGGGTAACAAACGAACGTCCCAGCTCGATGGTAGTAGGGAGATACTCCTTCAGGAATTTTTCGGAGAAGTTAAACATATGGGCGGTAGCCAGCACCGGACGCCCTTCCTTGTCAAACTCCACCTCATTGCCCAACAAATAGCGGTATCCTCCCAAAATCTCTTCAGCCTCAGGATTCCACACAATCAACTGCTGGTAAGGATTTTCCATCAAATCGTACTCATCCAAGTCAACCGACTCTCCCGTGCCTCCCCCAGCCGCACGGAAAGCGATTTCACGCAAACGCCCGATTTCCTGCAACGTATTCGGCGCGTTCTTCCAATTTACGATGTAAATCTCGTTGTTGCTCTTGTTTGTCGACCGCAACCGTTTTTCAGGTGTCAGTTCCGACTTCAGCAATTCCCGGTCAACCGGTGCAATAATTTCTTTCATATATTATGGTGTGAACTAAATTACAGTTTATATACTAAGTCACGCACGTATGCCGCCCATTCGGCTGGAGCCTTCGACTTATTGAAGGTCTGCCAAGGTATCGGTTTGCCAAAAGTCACGCGGAATGTCTTATGGCGGTTCTTGAACATTTCGTCCGCCAAGTAAAGCATGGCGATATTGAAACGTATCCCCAAAAACTTGCACACGTTCGCCAGGTTATAAAAGAAATCGGAGTTCCTTCCCTCGAAATGAACCGGAACCACGTCCCTCCCCGTTTCCACGCTCTTGGTTACAAACGTCTTCTTCCATGCCAAATCCTGAATCACCCCGTTCCTGCGGCGCGAACAGATGCCCGCCGGAAACATGATGATATGGCTGTCCGAACGGAACCCCGCCTCTACCATGCGCGGGAAATCACGCGATTGCGACCCCGTCTTATTGATGGGGATGCATAGCGGAGCCAACCCGTGCAAGTTCATCAGCAAGTCGTTCACCAAATACTTGATGCGCCCGCCGTAATGTTTCCCCAACACATATCCCAGCGCCACGCCGTCTTGCCCTCCCAACGGATGGTTGGAGACAAAGGTGCACAAGCCTTCCGCAGGCAGATTCTCCAATCCCTCCACCTCCAACTTCACGTCCAGAAAATCCATGCAAGCAGCCAGAAACTCAACCCCTTCCTTGTCTTTCACGCCTTTCAGGAACTCATTAATCTCATCCTGATGAACAATGCGTTTCAGATAAGACACCACAAACCGGGGGACGTATTTGGCCTTCTTGCCCGCCTTCTCCTTCAGAATCTTATCAATGTCTATCAAAAAAATCGAATTATCTGCCATGGCCTCACTATAAGAATTCTTTGCAAATGTAATTTTTCTTTTTGAAAGGAGATTCATCAGAAGGCAGGAAATTACAGAAAGACGCAAAAAAAACAACAAAATGAAACGGAAGCGCGTCAAAATTGCACAAGAAGATACGGCTGTGTGCATACATGCCCGTCCGTTCCCCAGCCTTTTGCGCCACCTGTTGATAACTTCTTTAAAGATTTTCGAAGAATCTTGCACGCCGTTTGCCGCGAAATGTGTAATTTTACCCGCTCATAGAATAATAAGGTGAAACGACAAAAAACAAGCGGTAAAGACATGGACGGACAACAACAGACATACCACATACCGGTGCTGCTTGCAGAAAGCATCGAAGGAATGAACCTGCACGACGGAGGCACATACGTAGACCTTACGTTCGGCGGGGGGGGGCATTCGCGCGGAATACTTGGGCAGATGGGGGCGGGCAGCCGGCTTTTCGGTTTCGACCAAGACGAAGACGCCGAACAGAACATCCCGGACGACCCGCGCTTTACGTTCGTGCGGAGCAATTTCCGCTACCTGCACAACTTCCTGCGCTATTACGGCGCAGAGGAAACCGACGCCATCCTTGCCGACTTAGGCGTGTCATCCCACCATTTCGACGACGCCACACGGGGATTCTCGTTCCGCTTCAACGCGCCGTTGGATATGCGGATGAACAAGCGGGCGGGAATCTCCGCCGCCGACATCGTCAACACCTACGAAGAAGAACGGCTTGCCGATGTATTCTACTTATACGGAGAATTGAAGAACAGCCGCAAGATTGCGGCGGCTATCGTCAAGGCAAGAGCGGCAAGACCCGTCTCGACCACCGGCGAGTTATCAGACATCGTCAAGCCTTTCTTCGGAAGAGAACGGGAGAAGAAAGAATCAGCACGGGTATTCCAGGCGTTGCGCATCGAAGTGAACCACGAAATGGAAGCGCTGAAAGAAATGCTGCAAGCCGCCATACGCTCGTTGAAACCCGGAGGCAGACTGGCGGTCATCACCTACCATTCATTGGAAGACCGCATCGTGAAAAACGTCATCAAGACCGGCAATGCGGAAGGGAAGGTCATGCAAGACTTTTACGGGAACGTACGGACACCGTTGCACGCCGTGGGCAAAGCCATCGTCCCCTCGGACGAAGAGATAGCCCGTAACCCGCGCGCAAGAAGCGCAAGGCTGAGAATCGCAGAAAAACGAAACGACTAAACAGACAGGGAGGAACAAGAGAATGACAGACAAAGAACCGGCAGAAGAACAATCCAAACAAGCGCACATCACGTTCAAGAGCATCATGGGAGGCGACATCTTGGCGCATAACTTCCTGCGGAGGCAAGCCAACCTACTGATACTGATTGTCATCCTGACCATCTTGTACATCGACAACCGCTACTCGAGCCAGCAAGAACTGATTGAAATCGACCAATTGAAGAAAGAACTGACAGACATCAAGTACGATGCCCTCACCATCTCTTCGGAACTGACCGAGAAAAGCCGCCAGTCGCGGATTGAAGAATACTTGGCGACCGAAAACACAGGGCTGGAGACCGCCACCACCCCTCCGTACCTGATAAAAGAAAAAGACTGAGAAGCGTATGATACCGGGCATTAAAAATATCATGTTCCGCTACACGTTCATTGTAGTGATTATGTTGGTCTTGGCCATATTGATTATGGTCAAGGCGGGCTTCATCATGTTTGCCGAACGCCAGTACTGGAAAGATGTGGCCGACCGCTTCGTACGGGAGAATGTAATTGTTCCGCCTACACGGGGCAACATCATCTCCGCCGACGGGAAACTCATGGCAAGCAGCCTGCCGGAATACAAAATCTACATGGACTTCCGCGCCGGAGGATACCAAGAAAGCGACACCTTGCTGACCAACCACCTGACCGAGATATGCAAGGGATTGCACGAAATATTCCCCGACAAAAGCGCGCAAGAATTCCGCAAGCACATCTTGCGGGGAAGAAGGAAAAAGAGCCGCCACTACCTGCTCTACCCCAAGCGCATTTCGTACATCGAATACAAACAAGTGAAACAACTGCCCGTATTCTGCTTGGGCCCGAATACGGGAGGGTTACACGTAGACGAGTTCAACCAGCGCAAGAAACCGTTCGGGTCCTTAGCTTCCCGCACCTTGGGCGATATGTTCCCCGACATGAGCTTAGGCGCGAAAAACGGATTGGAACTGACATACGACTCCATCCTAAAAGGAGAAAACGGCATCACGCACCGCCAGAAAGTGATGAATAAATACCTGAATATCGTAGACCTCCCTCCCATAGACGGATGCGACATCATCACCACCATCGACGTGGATATGCAAGACATCGCCGAAAAAGCCTTAGTAGACCAACTGGCAAACCTGGAAGCCTTGTCGGGTGTAGCCATCGTAATGGAAGTGAAAAGCGGAGAAGTAAAAGCCAACGTCAACATGACACGAGGCAACGACGGGCATTATTACGAAATGCGCAACAACGCCGTAAGCAACCTGATGGAACCGGGTTCTACCTTCAAGACGGCTTCCATCATGGTGGCACTAGAAGACAAATACATCACCCCCGACTATGTAGTGGACACCGGAAACGGCATGGTCAACATGCACGGAAGCTGGATGAAAGACTGGAACTGGTACAAAGGCGGATACGGAGCCATCGATGTCACCCGTATCTTGGAGGTGTCATCCAACGTCGGCGTATCCACCATCATCGACAAGTTCTACAAAGACAACCCGCAAAAGTTCGTCGACGGACTGAAACGGATGAGCATCGACACGCCGCTGCACTTAGGCTTTGTGGGCGAAGCCAGCCCACGGGTATGGGGGCCGAAAGAGCGCGAAAGCATCAAGGGCGCTATGCCGTGGAGCCGCACCAGCCTGCCATGGATGAGCATCGGATACGAAACCATGTTCCCCCCTATCTACATCCTGAACTTCTACAACGCCATCGCCAACGACGGTGTCATGGTGAAACCGAAGTTCGTAAAAGCCATCGCCAAAAACGGCGAAACGCTAGAAGAAATTCCAACCGAAACCGTAAATCCGAAAATCTGTTCGGATACCACGCTGGCTATGATCCGTACCATCTTGCGGAAAGTGGTGTCGCAAGGATTGGCGAAACCAGCCGGAAGCAAACAGTTCAGCGTGGCGGGAAAAACCGGTACGGCGCAGATTTCGCAAGGAGCAGCCGGTTATCGGGCCGGAGGCGTCAGCTATCAAGTAAGCTTTTGCGGGTATTTCCCCGCAGAAGCCCCTAAGTACAGTTGCATCGTATCCATCCTGATACCGCACGGCCCGGCATCGGGAGGCTTGCAGGCGGGCAGCGTGTTCAGCCGCATTGCCGAACGCATCTATGCCAAGCACTTGTTCCGCGAGTTGGCTCAAGCGAAAGACTCTGCTTCAGTCCTTATTCCTCAAATCAAGGGAGGCGACATCGAAGAAGCGGCATACGTGCTTCGCGCCTTACAGATACCCGGCAACAGCCAATCCATACCCCAATCGGACGAACCGATATGGGGAAAGGCATCCTGCACCAACCAACATGCCAACTTACGGACCGTTTCCATCAGCAACAAGTCGGTGCCCAATGTCATCGGCATGGGAGCGAAAGACGCGGTTTACTTGCTCGAAAGCCACGGCCTGAAAGTGCATTTGTCGGGCGTAGGCAAAGTAGACAAGCAAAGTATCCCCGCAGGCTCGGCCTTGCGGAAGGGACAAACGATTTTATTGACATTAAAACATTAGAAATACAACACAAACATGAAATTAGCTGACATTCTAAAACCCGTAACCGTCTGCGAGACCCTCGGACAAACCGACCGGGAGATTACAGGCATTCAGATGGATTCACGGCTCATTGAATCCGGAAACCTATTCGTGGCTGTCAAAGGCACACAAACCGACGGCCATGCCTACATACAAAAAGCCATCGAAAAAGGAGCGGCAGCCATCGTGTGCGAAACGCTCCCCGAAACGATTGACCCAGCTACTATATATATAAAGGTGAACGACACGGAAGATGCCGTAGGCAAGTTAGCGACCACATTCTACGGAAATCCCACGTCTAAACTCGATTTAGTTGGAGTGACCGGAACAAACGGAAAGACAACCATCGCCACCTTATTATATAATATGTTCCGCCGGTTCGGCTATAAGGCAGGGCTGCTCTCTACCGTATGCAACTACATCGACGGCGAAGCGATTCCCGCCGACCATACCACCCCCGACCCGATTACGCTGAACCGGTTATTGGGGCGGATGGCAGACGAAGGCTGCAAATACGTCTTCATGGAAGTCAGTTCGCACGCCGTTGCCCAAAAGCGGATCGGAGGGCTGCGGTTTACGGGAGGCATCTTCACCAACATCACCCGCGACCACTTGGATTATCACAAAACGTTCGATAACTACCTGAAAGCAAAAAAGACGTTTTTCGACAACCTGCCCAAGACTGCGTTTGCCTTGACAAACTTGGACGATAAGAACGGCAAAGTGATGGTGCAAAACACCAAGGCGCGCATAGCTGCCTATTCGTTGCGCACGCTGTGCGACTTCAAAGGCAAAGTGTTGGAAGACGGATTCGACGGCATGTTGCTCGACATCAACAACCGCGAAGTGAACGTACAGTTCATCGGACGCTTCAACGCATCCAACTTACTGGCGGTGTACGGCGCTGCCTGCCTGTTAGGGAAACAGCCCGAAGACATCTTGATTGCACTGAGTGCCTTACGTCCCGTTGCCGGACGCTTCGACGCGCTTCGTTCCCGCCGTGGGTATACGGCTATCGTCGACTATGCCCATACGCCCGACGCATTAGAGAACGTACTCAATGCCATCCACGAAGTGTTGCGCGGCCGCGGACGAGTCATCACTGTAGTAGGCGCGGGCGGCAACCGCGACAAAGGGAAACGCCCGCTCATGGCACAAGAGTCGGTGAAACAGAGCGACAAAGTCATCATCACATCCGACAATCCCCGCTTTGAAGAGCCGCAAGACATCATCAACGACATGCTGGCCGGACTGGCCAAGGAGGATATGCAGAAAGTGTTGTCCATCGCCGACCGCAAGGAGGCGATACGCACCGCTTGCATGCTGGCGCAACCGCAAGACGTGGTACTGATAGCAGGGAAAGGCCATGAGAACTATCAGGAAATAAAAGGAGTGAAACACCACTTCGACGATAAAGAGATTGTGAACGAGATTTTCGCGAATGAATAATCCGAAGAAGATATGCTATATTATTTATTTCAATATTTAGAACAGTTCGACTTCCCCGGAGCGCGTATGTTCGGATACGTATCGTTCCGTTCGCTGATGGCAGTCATCCTGTCGCTGCTGATTTCAGCCATCTTCGGAGAATACTTCATCAACCTGCTGAAACGCAAACAGATTACCGAAACACAACGCGACGCTTCCATCGACCCGTTCAACGTCAAGAAAGTGGGAGTGCCTACCATGGGAGGCATCATCATCATCGTAGCGGTACTGATTCCTTGCCTCTTGTTGGGGAAGCTCCACAACATCTACATGATACTGATGCTCATCACGACAATATGGTTAGGCAGCTTAGGCTTTCTGGACGACTACATCAAGGTTTTCCGTAAAGACAAAGAAGGGCTGCACGGCAAGTTCAAAATCATCGGGCAAGTGGGCTTGGGGCTGATTGTGGGGCTGACACTGTATTTAAGCCCGCAAGTGGTAATCCGCGAAAATGTAGAAATACAACGTGACGGACACGTGGTAGACGTAGTCCATAAAAGCCAGAACGAGAAATCCACGAAGACCACCATCCCGTTTTTCAAGAACAACAACCTCGATTATGCCGACATCGTAGGCTTCATGGGCGAACATGCCCAAGCGGCAGGATGGATTGTCTTCGTCATCATTACGATATTTGTAGTGACCGCCGTATCCAACGGAGCTAACCTGAACGACGGCATGGACGGTATGGCGGCGGGCAACTCGGCGATTATAGGTGTGACGTTAGGCATTCTGGCATACGTGTCGAGCCACATCGAATATGCCGGATACCTGAACATCATGTACATCCCCGGCAGCGAAGAATTGGTTATCTTCATCTGCGCCCTCATCGGTGCGCTGATTGGTTTCCTATGGTATAATGCCTTTCCTGCCCAAGTTTTCATGGGCGACACAGGCAGCCTGACTATCGGCGGCATCATCGCCGTATTCGCCATCATCATCCACAAGGAACTGCTGATACCGATTTTATGCGGCGTATTCCTGGTAGAAAACTTATCAGTCATCTTGCAGGTGCGGTATTACAAAAAAGGGAAAAAGAAGGGAGTGAAGCAACGCATTTTCAAGCGTACGCCCATCCACGACCATTTCCGCACCACGATAGCGCAACTCGACCCCAACTGCAACTACTTGATTACAACTCCACAAAGCGTATTCCATGAATCAAAAATCACCGTACGCTTCTGGATTGTAACCATCGTACTGGCAGCCATTACGATTATTACACTAAAAATAAGATAATGCGGAAAAGCGCTAATTGGCACATTAGCAAATTGGCACATTAGCAAATTAGCAAATTAAGAAAATGACAAAAAGAATTGTGATTTTAGGAGCCGGCGAGAGCGGCACGGGTGCCGCTGTGCTGGCAAAGAAACAAGGGTTCGACACCTTCGTTTCAGACATGTCATCCATCAAGGACAAATACAAAGCTGTCCTGAACGAAAGAAACATCCCCTGGGAAGAGGGATGCCATACGGAGGAACTGATTCTGAATGCCGATGAAATCATCAAAAGCCCGGGCATTCCGAACAATGCCCCCATCATCCTCAAGCTGAAAGAGCAAGGCACGCCGGTCATCTCTGAGATAGAGTTTGCCGGACGGTACACCCACGCCAAGATGATTTGCATCACCGGCAGCAATGGGAAAACTACCACCACCTCGCTTATCTATCACATCTTTAAGAAAGCGGGACTCAATGTGGGGCTTGCCGGAAACATCGGGCAAAGCCTCGCCTATCAGGTGGCGGAATGCAACTACGATTACTATGTCATCGAACTGAGCAGCTTCCAACTGGATAATATGTACAAGTTCCACGCCAACATCGCCGTGCTGATGAACATCACGCCCGACCATTTGGACCGCTACGATTACAAGATGCAAAACTACATCGACGCCAAGTTCCGCATCATCCAGAACCAGACGGACGATGATGCCTTCATTTTCTGGAACGACGACCCCATCATCCAAAAGGAATTGCACAAATATGGCATTCACGGCCAATATTACCCATTCGCCGAAAAACGCGAGGAAGGGCTCGCCGCCTTTACCGAAGAAAACAAAATCTACTTCACCAAGCCCATCGAGTTCAATATGGAACAAGAAGAGTTGGCTTTAACCGGCACGCACAACCTCTTCAATTCCATGGCTGCCGGCATCTCCGCCAACATAGCGGGTATCCGCAAAAACTGCATCCGCGAGGCATTGAGCGACTTCAAAGGCGTGGAACACCGGCTGGAAAAAGTGGAGCGGATACGCGGCGTAGACTATATCAACGACTCGAAAGCCACCAATGTCAACTCGTGCTGGTATGCGCTGAAGAGCATGAAAACCAAAACAGTCTTGATATTAGGGGGCAAAGACAAAGGAAACGATTACAATGAAATAGCCGACTTGGTACGTGAAAAGTGCAGCGGACTGATATTCTTAGGCTTGCACAACGAAAAGCTGCACAGCTTCTTCGACGGATTCGGACTGCCGGTCGCCGATGTGCAAAGCATGAAAGACGCCGTCGATGCAGCCTACCGCATGGCAAAGAACGGCGAAACCGTCTTGCTCAGCCCTTGTTGCGCCAGCTTCGACCTTTTCAAAAGCTACGAAGACCGGGGCAACCAGTTCAAGGAATGTGTAAGAAAGCTTTAAAAGGTTCTTAATTCTTCATGCGATATGGATTTACTCAAAAAACTCTTCAAAGGCGATAAAGTCATCTGGATCATCTTCATGCTGCTTTGCCTCGTATCCATTATCGAAGTGTTCAGTGCATCCAGTACACTTACCTATAAAAGCGGAGACCATTGGGGGCCGATCAGGACGCACATGGTACTCATGCTGGTAGGCGCGGCGGTAGTGCTTATCGTCCACAACATCCCGTGCCGGTGGTTCAAGACCTTTACACTGCTGCTGCCTGTATCTTGGATTTTATTGGGAGGCGTGCTCTTAGCCGGCATGGTCACCAACGGAGCCAGACGGTGGATTGATTTAGGCTTCTTCCAATTCCAGCCTTCCGAATTAGCCAAAATGGGGACAATCATCACGGTGGCGTACATCCTCTCGCGTTTGCAGGAAGAGAAAGGCGCCAACCCCAAAGCGTTCCGCTACATCTTGTGGGTCACAGGCGGAACCTGCGCCCTGATATTCTCCGAAAACCTTTCTACGGCTGTCTTGCTGGCTTTAAGCGTATTCCTGATGATGTACATCGGACGCATTCCGTTCCGCCAATTAGGCAAACTGACAGCCATCGGCATAGGCGTGCTGGTTGTCGGACTGGCTACCATCAAGTTTGTGCCCGGAGAAGCATGGGACAAAATCGGACTACACCGCATGACCACGTGGCAAAACCGGTTGGATAACCATTTTGACACCGCCGTGATTCCACCCGAAAAGTTCGACATTGACAACGACGCGCA
Organism: uncultured Bacteroides sp.; assembly: GCA_949296855.1. Taxonomy (GTDB): domain Bacteria; phylum Bacteroidota; class Bacteroidia; order Bacteroidales; family Bacteroidaceae; genus Phocaeicola. The sequence goes on from CASFRN010000043.1 coordinate 25,731, forward strand.
GGTAGCACATGCCAACATCGCCATCGCCACCAGCGGCATTTTAGGGAAAGGCCCGGGCAACAGTGTGCAGCGTGACTTTCTCTCGCAAGCGTTTTCCGACTTCATTTACGCCATCATCATCGAAGAATTAGGGCTGGTGGGCGGAGCCATCGTCGCCTTCCTCTACATCTGGCTGCTGATGCGCATCGGCCGTATCGCCCGCAGTTGCGACAAGCCGTATTACGCTTTCCTGGTAATGGGCATCGGCTTCCTGCTCGTCACGCAAGCCATGTTCAACATGCTGGTGGCCGTAGGCATCATGCCCGTCACCGGACAACCGCTCCCCCTGATAAGTAAAGGAGGGACTTCTACCTTGGTAAACTGCGCCTATATCGGCATTGTGCTCAGCATCAGCCGCCACGTAAACGAACTGAAACGGAAAGAGCGTGAAGCCGCCGAAGCCCTGCAGCAAGCACAAGTGCAAGAAGCCGCCATCTCCCTGCTGCAAAACGCCGCCGATTTGGCTAAAGAACGGCAAAACAACGAAGACGAGACAACGGCGACTTTAGGCACTGTCTGATGAAGATACCTTCATCGGGCGATGAAGGTATCTTCGTAAGGTGTCGAAGATACCTTCGATGGCAGATGAAGACGCCTTCATCAATAATCGAAGCTACATCCCTCCTCCGCTCCAACCATCCGAAACTACAGTTTTCACGAATGGAAACGGTTGTTTCGACCGCACAAAACTCCAGTTCTGTCCCGAAAGAACTGACAACCTGCAAAATTCACTCAAATAAATGAAGAAACGCATGAACTAATTGCAAGTTTATTCCTACCTTTGCAGGAAAATATGAAGAGAAGAATGGAAGAGAGTTTTAGAGTGATAATCAGCGGAGGAGGAACCGGCGGACACATTTTTCCGGCGGTATCCATAGCCAATGCCATCAAAGAACAATATCCTGACGCGGAAATACTCTTCGTCGGGGCGGAAGGGCGTATGGAAATGCAGCGTGTGCCTGCCTTAGGATATAAAATCATCGGATTACCCGTCGCCGGATTCGACCGGAAACATTTGCTCCGCAACATCGGCGTACTGGTCAAGCTGCTGCGCAGCCAGATAAAGGCGCGTAAAATCGTAAAGACATTCAAGCCCGATGTAGCGGTAGGCGTAGGAGGATACGCCAGCGGGCCCACGCTGAAAGTAGCGGGCATGATGGGCATCCCTACCCTCATCCAGGAACAAAATTCATACGCCGGAGTCACCAACAAGCTGTTGGCGAAACAAGCGGCTAAAATATGTGTAGCCTACGAAGGCATGGAACGGTTCTTCGACAAAGACAAGATTATCCTGACCGGGAATCCGGTCCGGCAAGGATTGCTCAACCATACCGTCAGCCGGGAGGAAGCGGCCCGCTCTTTCCGCCTCGACCCGGCCCGAAAGACAGTCCTCATCATCGGAGGCAGCTTAGGGGCACGCACCATCAACAACTGCGTCATGCAGGGATTGGAAAAGATAAAGGCTTCCGGCGTGCAGTTCATTTGGCAGACCGGAAAGATATACATCGACGAAGCACGCGCCGCGGTAGCCCGTGCAGGCGAACTGCCCATGCTGTATACCACCGACTTCATTTCGGATATGGCTGCCGCCTACAGTGCAGCCGATCTGGTAATCAGCCGGGCGGGAGCAGGTTCCATCTCCGAGTTCTGCCTGTTGGCAAAACCGGTCATCCTGGTGCCTTCGCCCAACGTAGCGGAAGACCACCAGACCAAAAACGCATTGGCATTGGTGAACAAAAACGCCGCCCTCTATGTAAAAGATACAGAGGCGGTCGGAAAGTTGCTCGATACCGCTATCGCCACCGTACAGCAACCCGACAGATTGAAGAATTTAAGTACGAACATCGCCAAGCTGGCTTTCAAAGACTCAGCCAATGTCATCGCAGCCGAAGTCTGCAAGCTGGCGGCACAATACAAGAAAGAACATGGACGTTAATACACTGAAATCGGTTTATTTCATCGGAGCGGGAGGCATCGGGATGAGTGCCTTGGTGCGTTATTTCCTTTCAAAAGGGAAAAACGTCGGAGGATACGACCGCACCGCAAGCGAACTGACCCGAAAGCTCGCCGCGGAAGGCGCCGACATCCACTACGAAGAAAACGCCGCGCTGATACCCCAGGCTTTCCTCGACCCGCAAACGACGTTAGTGGTATATACGCCTGCTGTTCCTGCAAGCCACCAAGAATTGGCCTACTTCCGCACACACGGTTTCGAGATACAGAAACGCGCCCACGTATTGGGGCTGATTACCCGTACCGAACGGGGGTTGTGCGTAGCGGGCACGCATGGAAAGACCACTACTTCCACCATGGCAGCCTACCTGATCGACCATTCACACGTAGGATGCAACGCGTTCTTAGGAGGCATTTCGAAAAATTACGGCACAAACCTGCTTCTTTCCGAGAAGAGTGACTTTGTTGTCATCGAAGCAGACGAGTTCGACCGCTCGTTCCACTGGCTGACGCCATACGCCACCGTCATTACCGCCACCGACTCCGACCATTTGGACATCTACGGCAGTCATGCGGCATACGTCGAAAGCTTCCGGAAATACACATCCCTTATCCGCCCCGGCGGCTGCCTTATCCTGAAGAAAGGCATCGACCTGACTCCCGATGTACAACCGGGTGTCGCCGTCTATACCTATGCCACGGCAGAAGGAGACTTCCATGCCGAAAACATCCGCATCGGCAATGGGGAAATCATATTCGACTATGTTTCCCCGTTCGGAAACATCCCCGGCATCCGTTTGGGAGTGCCAGTCTACGTCAATATCGAGAATGGCATTGCCGCTATGGCATTGGCGCAGATAGCCGGAGCCACGGCAGACGAAATCCGTAATGCCATGCCGGATTTCAAAGGGGTTGACCGCCGGTTCGACTTCAAGCTGAAGAACGGACGCACCGTGTTCCTAAGCGACTATGCCCACCACCCGGCGGAAATCCGGCAAAGCGTGCAGTCCATACGGATGCTGTATCCCGACCGGAAGATTACCGCAGTATTCCAGCCTCATCTGTACACACGTACCCGCGACTTTTACCGCGAGTTCGCCGACAGCTTGTCTTTAGCCGACGAAGTCATCATGCTCGACATCTACCCGGCACGCGAAAAACCGATAGAAGGCGTAAGCAGCCGGCTGATTTACGACTGCCTCCGTCCCGGCATCGAAAAGACGCTGTGCCACAAGGAAGAATTGCTCGAAGTGTTACGTGCCAAGCGGCTGGAGGTGCTCATCACGCTCGGAGCGGGCGACATCGACGATTACGTACCACAAATTTACGAAATACTGAAGGATAAATGATAAAACGGATTCTTATACTCTGCGTATTGTTGGTGGTCTCCGCCTATTTAGCGGTAGCGGTCACTGTGCTCAACGACAAGCCCGACGGACAGGTTTGCCAAGGCATCGAACTGACCGTCAAGGACAGCATGGACTACGGTTTCATTTCCGTAAAAGAGGTTAATGCCATCTTAAAGCGGAAAGGGTTGTCGCCTGCCGACAAGCGGTTAGACCAAATCAACATACGCCAGTTGGAAGAAGCCTTGTCCCGTCAACCTTTCATCGCCGAAGCAGAATGTTACTTCACGTCGGGAGGCAAAGTGGCGGTCGACATCTACCAGCGCATCCCCCTGCTGCGGGTCATGAGCAACAACGGCGACGAATACTACATAGACAATACCGGGAAAATCCTTCCCATAGCGGGAAAGGCGGTACACGTAACCATAGCTACCGGCTTTATTGACCGGAAGTTCGCGCAAACCCAACTCTACCAGTTAGGGGAGTTCCTCCAGACCGATGCATTTTGGAATGCGCAAATAGAACAAATCAACGTAACCCCCCGGCAAGAACTTGAAGTGGTTCCACGTGTGGGCAATCACATACTCTTTTTAGGGAAAGCCGAGGATTATAATGAAAAATTCCGTAAATTGCAGACGTTCTATACCCAAGCGCTCAACCAAGTAGGCTGGAATAAGTACGAACGGATAAGCGTAGAGTTTAATAACCAGATTATTTGTACAAAAAAAGAGAAATAAGATATGGCAGTAACAGATTTTATAGCAGCAATCGAACTGGGTTCAAGCAAAATCACAGGCGTTGCAGGCAAGAAAAACGCTGACGGAAGCATCCACATCCTTGCTTACGCCAGCGAACATTCTTCCGACTGCATCCGGAAAGGCATCATCTACAATCTGGACAAGACAACGCAATGCCTGGCTTCCGTCATCGGACGGATGGAAGAACAGTTACAGGCTTCCATCAAGAAAGTCTATGTGGGAGTAGGCGGACAGTCGCTCCGGAGCATACGCAACACAGAGGAAAAGCAATTGGACGAAGAAGTGAAAATCTCGCAGGCGCTGATAGACGACCTGATGAGAAGCAACCGTGAAATGCCGCTGATAAATCAGGAAATACTGGCTGTCGAACCGCAAGAATATAAAGTGGGAAACCAGCTTACCACCGAACCGGTAGGCATTCCTACCGAACACATCGAAGCCCATTACGTCAACCTCATTGCCCGCAACACCCTGAAAAGCAATATCCGCCAGTGCGTCCGCCAGGCAGGATACGAAGTTGCCGACTACCTGCTTTCACCGGTTGTAACTGCCAACATCGTATTGACGGCAAGCGAAAAGCGTTCGGGCTGCGCGCTGATTGACTTCGGTGCCGATACCACGACCGTGTCGGTATACAAGAACAACCTGCTGCGCCACTTGGCGGTCATCCCGTTAGGAAGCAGCAACATTACCAAAGACATCACCAGCCTGCAAATCGAAGAAGAAGACGCCGAACAGCTGAAGCTGCGTTATGCCAGCGCCTATACCGAGCCCGCCGAAGAAGAAGACATCAGCCAAGAGTATGCCATCGACGGCAGATGCTCCATCCGGGCACGCAAGCTGGAAGACATCGTAGAAGCACGCACCACCGAAATCCTGGAAAACGTATGGAACCAAATCAAACTGTCGGGATACAGCAACGAACTGCACGCCGGAGTCGTCTTCACCGGAGGCGCTTCGCAACTGCCTAACCTGAATAAAGCCTTCACGGCGGTCACGAAAATCGACAAGATACGCCTTGCGCAGACAGGCAACGTAGAAATCAGCGACGGCCGGCAAGACATTACTCCCAACGGTACGCAGAACACGCTAATCGGCCTGCTGGCGGCGGGAAAGGAAAATTGCTGCAAGATTGACCCGCACAAAAGCCAGTTGAGCTGGATCCAGCAACAGGAAGAGGAAGACGAGGCCGCCAAGAAAGCGGAAGCGGAACGGAAACAGAGAGAAGCGGAAATCCGGCGGAAGAAAGAGGAAGAGGAGCGGTTAAAACAGCTAGCCATCGAAAAGCAACGCCAGGAAGAAGAGCGCGCGCGGAAACGCTTGCAGGACTGCGAAACCCTGATTACCGAAGCCAAGCGGTTGGCGGAACGGAAAAAGTTTAAAGAATCGCTCGCCAAGATAGAAGAAGCGCAAGCCATGAAGATTCCCCAAAAAGAAGACGAACTGAACGCCCTCTACGACAAGGTGACTCTACAGAAAAAGGCGAACAACCCGTTCACCCGTTTCCTCAACAAGCTGAAGACCGAGGCGGACGAGATGATGAAAGGAGAAAATTAAATGAATAGTTAATAATGAATAGTGAACAACGAAAGATGCGTGAAACCATCAATCATCAACTATAACTATTAACTGCCGACTATTAACTATTAACCGATAAGAATTATGTCTGACGAAACAACAATGCCTTTCGACTTTTCGAACGGCGGAACACCGAGCATCATCAAAGTAATCGGTGTAGGAGGAGGCGGCGGAAACGCGGTCAACCACATGTACAGAGAAGGAATCCACGACGTGACATTCGTCGTATGCAATACAGATAATCAGGCGCTCAACGAATCTCCCGTACCCATCAAGCTGCAATTGGGACGCGAAGGATTGGGGGCGGGAAACCGTCCCGCACGTGCCAAGGCGGCTGCCGAAGAAAGCATGCCAGACATCGAGAACATGCTGAAAGACGGCTGCAAGATGGCTTTCATCACCGCCGGCATGGGCGGAGGGACAGGGACAGGAGCCGCTCCGATTATCGCCAAGACAGCCAAGGATATGGGAATCCTCACCGTAGGCATCGTCACGATACCTTTCCTTTTCGAAGGGAACAAGAAAATCGACCAGGCGCTCGACGGGGTGGAGGAAATGAGCAAGCACGTCGATGCCCTTTTGGTCATCAACAACGAACGCTTGCGCGACGTGTACTCCGACCTCAGCGTGATGAACGCCTTCGCCAAAGCCGACGACACCCTTTCGGTGGCAGCCAAGAGCATTGCCGAAATCATCACCATCCGCGGTAAGATCAACCTCGACTTCAACGACGTGAAAACCGTACTCAAAGACGGAGGCGTTGCCCTGATGAGCACCGGTTACGGCTCGGGAGAAGGACGCGTCACGCAAGCCATCAACGATGCGCTCCACTCGCCCTTGCTGAACAACAACGACATCTTCAACTCGAAGAAAGTCTTGTTCAACATCTCCTACAGCACAAACAGCGACCTGATGATGGAAGAAATGAACGAAGTGCACGAGTTCATGAGCCGCTTCGGCGACGATGTGGAAACCAAGTGGGGTCTGTACATCGACGACAGCCTGGAAAACAAGGTCAAGTTCACCATCTTAGCCACCGGATTCGGCATCAAGGACATTCCGGGCATGGACGATGCCATGACGAAAAAGCGTACCCTTGAAGAGCAGAAAAGGCAGGAAGAGGAAGAACGCATCCGCCAAATCAAAGCCACGCGGCGCAACGATTATTACACCAGCGAATGCCGGAACGACAAGAAGAAAGGCAACTACAAGTTCTACATCTTCACGCAAGACGACTTAGACAACGATGATGTCATCAGCATCGTAGACACAACCCCGACGTACAAACGGTCGAAAACCGCGCTCGACAACATCCGCCAGCGTGCCACCGCCAACGAAACAGCGGCACAAAAGCCGTCGGCCAACGAAAGCGGCTCTACCATGATTACGTTTAAATAGATAATACAAACCTTTTAAATACATAAAGCGATGGATTTATTCGAACAGATCAGCAATGATATCAAGGAAGCCATGAAGGCAAAAGACAAGGTTCGTCTCGAAACCTTGCGCAACGTGAAAAAAGTATTCCTCGAAGCCAAGACCGCTCCGGGAGCCAACGATACACTAACCGATGAAACCGCGTTAAAACTGATGCAGAAGCTGGTGAAGCAAGGAAAAGACGCTGCCGAAAGCTATGTGCAAGCCGGCCGTCCGGAATTAGCGGAAGCGGAAATGGCGCAAGTCCGTGTCATCGAGACCTACTTGCCGAAACAACTTGCTCCCGAAGAATTAGAAGCCAAGCTGAAAGACATCATCGCCCGTGTAGGGGCTACAAGCGCCAAAGAAATGGGCAAGGTAATGGGCGTAGCCACCAAAGAACTCGCCGGATTGGCTGAAGGCCGTGCCATTTCCGCCAAAGTAAAAGAACTTTTAAATTAATAAGGAATGAAGAGGGTGTATCAAAATAGAAATAAGCTTTCATTTTGAGACACCCTCTTCATTCCAAAGCTTTTCCCTCCTGATATTCCGTAGGAGAAATGCCGTACAGCCGCTTAAAGGCATTCGAGAAATGCGTCTGGCTGTTGAAACCTACGGCGTATGCCACCTGCGTAATGGTGTACTCCTTACTCTTCAATAATTCCGCCGCCTGACGCAGCCGGATGGTACGGATAAAGTCACTGGGAGTCAGGCTGGTCGATTCCTTGATGCAGCGATACAGATGCGTGCGGCTCATCCCTACTTCTTGCGTCAGCATCTCCACATTCAGCATCGGGTTGCTGATGTTCGCGTTAATCGCCTTCATAATCCGTTCCAAAGCCACTTGATTATCGGGTTGCAGCGTTACAGACGCCACCTTGCCTTCCTGCATCTGAGTGCCCGAATACTTTCCTTTCAAGCGCAAGCGGTTTGCTATCAGGTTTTCTATCAGCGCATACAGTTCGTCGAAGTCGAAAGGCTTGCCCAAATAGCCGTCCGCTCCTTGCCCCAGCCCTTCAATGCGGTTGGCAAACTCCGTTTTCGAAGTCAGCAGAATCACGGGAATATGGTTGGTATTGACATTCTTCTTCAATTCCCTCAGCATCCGGATGCCGTCCCATTCAGGCATCATCACGTCCGAAATGATGATGTCAGGCTGTCCGGTGATGGCCTTCTTATAGCCTTCCAGCCCGTTTTCCGCCGTTTCTACCCGGTAATAAGCCGACAGGTTATCCACCAAGAAGTTACGCAAATCCTCGTCGTCGTCAATGACCAATGCCTTGAAGTGGGTGCGGGTACGCCCTTTCTTCTCTTCTTCCACTGCCTTTCCATAATCCATCCGTGCCTCGGCGCGCAAAGCTTGCAAAGGCGTTTCGGCGGGCGTTTCCGCCAGTTCCTCTTTCTTCAGGTGTTTGCATCCCAAGGGCAAACGCACCACAAAACGGCTGCCCTGTACATCTTTCCGGTTTTCGGCGTAAATCACCCCGTGATGGAGCCGCACCAGCAACTGGCATAAGTTCAGCCCGATGCCGAAGCCCAACGGGGCAGAAGAGCGGTTGGCGCCGCTTTGGTAAAACCGCTCGAATATCTTCTTCAGCTCCTTTTCGTTCAGCCCCTTGCCCGTATCCGATACGGTAATCTCCATATACGACTGCAACGGGCCCGCCGCGTGCGGGTCATTTCCCGTACCCACCCGGATGTGGACCTGTCCGTTTTCCGGAGTATATTTCAATGCGTTCGTCACCAGGTTCACCAGCACTTTGTCGAAATTGCCCGGGTCTATCCACACCGAAGGCAAGGAATCGGCGAATTCCGCGTCCAAGGTAATGCCTTTTTGCTGGGCCTGTTCCGCGTAAGCGTCAACCAGACCGCTCACGAAACTCCGCATATCGGTTTCCGCAAACCGGATGACCATATGCCCTTTGTCTATCCGGCGGATATCCAGCAGCTGGTTCAGCAGGCGCAAGATGCGGTTGGCGTTGTATCGGATGGTAAGCAGCTTCTTGGTGGTGTCCGCGTCATACTCCCGCTTCAGCAGCTTGTCCAAGGGAGTGACAATCAAAGTGAGCGGCGAACGGATTTCATGGGCGATGTTGATGAAGAACTGCAGCTTCATCTCTCCCACCTGCTCACGGCGCTTCCGCTGCACGGAGACATACAGCAGATAGCCTATCCCTATTATAAATAAGGTATAGACCAATCCAGCCCAGCCAGTCCGGTACCAAGGCGAAGCAATGTGGATACGCACTGATTTCACCGGCGAATACACCCCGTTCTCACACGCCCGTATCTGCAGCGTGTACTTGCCCGAAGGCAAGTGCGGATACAAGATGCGCCCTTCACCCGGGCGGGTCGGGTTCCACGATTCTTCAAATTCCTTGATGCGGTATTCGTAAATGATGTTGCGCGCGTCGCGGAAATCCATCGTCGATACGTGCAGCAAGAAGTTATTGTCGGTTGCCGAAAGGTAAAAACGGCCGGCGTCTATCACGTCTTGCTTCACCACCGGCTTGCCGCCCGAAAGCGTCTGCCGGGTCACCTTCTGGTTGCGGATGAACAGGTCCGTGATGCAGGGAGCCTTACCCAACTGAATCGGATAGATATCGTCAGGATTAAAACGGGTGATGCCGCGTTCGCCGCCGAAGCAGATGGTGCCGTTCTTGCCCTGCGCGTAGCACCCCTGCAAGTACTTCTTGTCTTCCAGTCCGTTGCCCGTATAATAATTCGTAATCTTTTTCCGGTCGGGCGAAAGGTAAGCGATGCCCTGCGCGGTGCTGCACCACAAACCGCCGCGGCGGTCTTCTACAATGCCATACACTTGATTGTCCGGCAGCCCCTGGGCGGTGGTAAACACCTCGTGCCGCTTTGTCTCCAGGTCATAGCCCAACAAGCCGTTCTGCGTGCCGATCCATATCTTCCGGTCTTTCCCTTCCACGATGCTGTACGCGCTGACCCGCACCATCTCGCGGAAAGGGAGGTGCACGAAAGCGCGTTCCCGCAAATCGTAGCAACTGATGCCGCCGTGGTGGGCGGTCCACATATTGCCTTCCGAATCACACAAGAGGGCGGAAATCCAATAGTTCACCAGTTCATTCCGGTTGGTCACCGGCGTTTCATAATTCGTCATGGAAAATTCGCCCGACTTCCGGTCGTAACGCAAGATGCCTTCTCCCATTACCGCGGCATACAAGGCTTGGTCGGGCCCTTCCGTTATCCAGCGCATCACATAATCGCCTTGGATGGGGTATTTCAGGTGCAACCGTTTCGTCTTCCGGTCCAAGGTGTACAGCCCCCGCCCGTTCACGCCTACCCAGAAAGTGCCTTCGCTGTCTTCATACATCGACCCTGCCGTGTGCTCCACAGCGATGTAGTCCACAATGCCGCCTTCCGCGTCCAGCAGGTAGATGCCGTCGCTCTCCACCGAGCACCACAGCGTGTCCTCTTTGTCATAATACAAGGCGGAAATGCCGCCCGCCATCTTCGAATAACGGGCGGGCCTGTTGGTAAAATGGAAAGGCATCGGCGTTTCGGGCAGCATCAGCAAGCCTTGATACTGGCAGCCCATCCACAAATTCCGTTCCCAGTCCTCGAACAGGAACGTCAGGCGGGTATGATTAGCGTCGATAAACGGATTGTAAAGCGGCATGTCCGTCAATTCCCCGCTGCCCGGCACAATCTGCAGCAGGCCGTTCCCGCTGGTGCCTACTACGATGCTGCCGTCCGATGTCAGCAAAGCCCGGGTATAGTACAAGTCTTTCTGTCTGCCCCGGTAAGGCACGGCGGTCAGGCGGTCTGCCAGCTTGTCCCACCGGTACACGGCGTAATTGGTCACCACGTACAGCTTGCCTTGCCTGTCTTCCACCAGCCCTTTCACCGTCGCCTGCTGCAAGGGGTATATTTTCTCCTTTCCGGTATGCGGGTCTACCCGCACCACTCCTTCGCGGTCTGTCCCCAGCCACAGACACCCGTGGTAGTCCTCGTATAAGGTATAAAGAAAACGGTTCTGCCACACCTTCTCGTCGTTTGCTATCGGGTAGCCCGTCATCGTCTCCGCGTCTAAGCGGAACAGTCCCGCCCCCGACACCACAAACAAGATGTCCCCGTTCTTCCGCTGAAGGATGCTCGTGATGTAGCCTTTCACTTTCGTCCCGTGCAGGCGCACCGTCCGGAAATTGTCGCTCTCGGGCTGGTAGCATTGCAGGCCGTTGCCCGTCCCTACCCACAACCGCTGCGAACGGTCGATGAGCAACGACAGCACCTGGTCGCCGGCTATCGATGCCGAGTCAGACTCCTGGTGATAATATTCCACAAACTGCGTGCCGTCGAAACGCCGCAAGCCGTCGCCGTCCGTCCCCAGCCACAAAAAGTGATGGCGGTCCTGGCAACAGACGTTCACTATCTGGCACCCGATGTACGTGTTGTCTACGTAATTGGTGTTGTGTGCCGGAAGCAGCGCAGCCACAGCCAGCAAAAAGCACATCAGTAAGGTTCTCATAAAGTCCGGTTGTAATTTTCAACAAAGATATTCGTTTTTTCACATAAACCCATACCCGCAGCAGGAAAAAGCGGGAATTTTCACGGATTTTAGGGATGATGTTACGTAGATTAACGAAAATGAAACATAGATGTATGCCACGGAACATGGGATAATCAAAGAAACACATACGTTAATCCCCGTTTGAAGAATATTTCCCAAATTTGCAACGATAAGAATTACCTTTATTTACTAAAACACAAAAAAGGAAAACATGAACGCGAACTACTACAACGACGGCTGAAAAAGCGGAAGCAGCCCGGCGGCATTGGTCACAGACAGTGCTCCGCCACCCCATCCCGACAGGCGAAAGAATCAGGCGTCCTTGCCTGCCCAGCCCTTACGGCTGTCCCGCCCGCCGGCCACACGCTCAGCGTGCCCACATTATTTATGTGTAACTTTAAACTAACAAAGATTAATGGAAAACAGACAAAGCAACATTCGGAAGATTCCTTTCCTGTTTTTACTGATGCTGTTCAGTAGCCTGCCCCTATGGGCGCAGCAAGGGATACCCGTGCAGGGAGTGATACTCGACGCCACGGGAGAGACGGTAATCGGCGCGTCGGTTGTCGTGAAAGGCAACAACGCGATAGGTACAATATCCGACCTGGACGGACGGTTCCAGCTGACGGTGCCCAACGAGAAATCGGTGCTCGTGATTTCGTACATCGGCATGAAGACGCAAGAAGTGAAAGTAAAGCCCAACGGCGTGATGAACATCACCCTCGAAGACGACTCCGAGGTGCTGGAAGAAGTGGTGGTAGTAGGCTACGGCCAGCAGAAGAAGGCCAGCGTGGTAGGCTCCATCACCCAGACCACGGGCAAGGTGCTCGAGCGTACGGGCGTAACCAGCCTGGGAGCTGCCCTCACGGGTAACCTGCCGGGCGTCATCACCTCGGCTTCTACCGGTATGCCGGGCGAAGAAGACCCCGAAATCATTATCCGCACCAAGAGTTCGTGGAACAACAGCGCGCCCCTCGTGCTGGTAGACGGCGTGGAGCGCGAAATGAACTCGGTAGACATATCGTCGGTAGCCAGCATCTCGGTGCTGAAGGACGCCTCCGCCACCGCGGTGTACGGCGTGAAGGGCGCCAACGGCGTCATCCTGATCACCACCAAGCGCGGCCAGGAAGGCAAGGCGAACGTGCAGGTCAAGGCGAACATGACCGCCAAGGTGCCTTCTAAGCTGCCGGAGAAATACGACGCCTACGACACCTTCTACCTGATGAACAACTCCATCGAGCGCGAGGCTGCCATCAACCCCGCCGGCTGGGGAAACTACACCAACCCGGCGGTAATCCACAAATACCGCTACCCCGCCAATACGGAAGAGTGGGACCGCTACCCCAACACCGACTGGGAAGACTACCTGTTTAAGAAAGCCGCCTTCTCTTACAACACCAGCGTGAACGTATCGGGCGGTACCGACGTGGTGAAATACTTCGCCGCTGCCGACTTCACCAACGAAGGCGACTTGTTCAAACAATTTGACAACGGCCGAGGCTATAACTCCGGATTCGGCTACAACCGCATCAACGTGCGCAGCAACCTCGACTTCACCCTGACCAAGACCACCAAGTTCTCCACCAACCTCTTCGGGTCGAACGCCCAGCGCAAGATACCTTGGAACATGGCCGACAACGATGCCTCGTTCTGGGCTTCCGCCTACAAGTCAGCCCCCGACGCCATGCGCCCGGTGTACTCCAACGGCATGTGGGGATGGTATGCCCTGCGTGACGCCGACGTGCCCAACTCGGCGCGTATCTTGGCAGAAAGCGGTACCGAAAAGCGTACCACCACCAAAATCACCAGCGACTTCATCTTGGACCAAGACTTGAAGTTCATCACCCCGGGACTGAAGTTCAAGGCCATGTTCTCCATGGACTACACGTTCGTGGAAAACCAACGCGGCATAAACGACTTGTACAACAACTCTCAACGTATGTGGGTAGACCCGGAAACCGGCGAAATAGTCTACCAATACGACCCAGATTCAGGAACGGGTCTGGACAAGGTGGAAAACCCCATTTACTGGGTTACCCAATCGGGTAGCGCGGATTTGGGCTCTACTTACCGCAAGCTGTACTACCAGCTCCAGCTGGATTACGCCCGCACCTTCGGCAAGCACGAAGTGACCGCCCTCGGCCTGTTCAGCCGCCTGAAAGAGGCGCAAGGCAGCGTCTTCCCCATCTACCGGGAAGACTGGGTGTTCCGCTTGACCTACAATTACAACATGCGTTACTTCATGGAAGTGAACGGCGCGTACAACGGCTCCGAAAAATTCGGTCCCAACAAGCGTTTCGATTTCTTCCCCTCCGTCTCTGTAGGATGGATGCTGAGCGAAGAAAGCTTCATGAAGAAGCTGAAGGTATTCGACATGCTGAAAATCCGCGCCTCGTGGGGACGCGTGGGCGACGACTCCTACGTGCCGGCTTGGCAACGGTTCAACATGAGCAACCGCTTCCTTTACCGCGACCAGCTTGCCAACTCGGGCAATGTCTATATGGGACTTGTCAGTCCGGCAACATCTCCTTATACCTTCTGGAAAACCACCGTATTGGGTAACCCCGACATCGCGTGGGAAACCGTAGAAAAACGGAACATCGGTATCGACTACGCCTTCTTCGGCGGCTTGGTAGCCGGTTCAGTCGATGTGTTCAACGACTCCCGTACCGACATCCTGATTTCCGGAGGCAGCCGTTCCATCCCGTCGTACTTCGGCGTGAACCCGCCTGCCGCCAACTTAGGTAAGGTAGACAGCCACGGATACGAACTGGAACTGCGCCTGAACAAGACCTTCGCCAACGGCATGCGCGCCTGGCTGAACGCCAACATGACTCATGCGGTGAACGAAGTGAAGTTCCGCGATGACCCCGCCTTGAAGCCAGCCTACCAAAAGGCGGCAGGCCATGCCCTCGACCAGGTATATGCCTACATCGACCGCGGCAACCTCGCTACCTGGGACGATGTCATCGGAAGTACTGCCTGGACCACGGATAACGCCAACAAGCTGCCGGGCGACTACAACATCGTGGACTTCAACGGCGACGGTGTGATTGACACCAACGACAGCGCGCCTTACCAATACTCCAGCATTCCGCAAAACACCTACAGCGCGTCCGTGGGCTGGGAATGGAAAGGCTTCAGCGTCTACGCCCAGTTCTACGGCGTAAACAACGTGACCCGTGAAGTGAACTTCCCGACCTTCCGCTCCACCGCCCACGTAGCCTACGTGGAAGGCGACTACTGGACACCGGGCGGCACCGCCACCCTGCCTACCCCGCGCTGGGGAACCACCATCAACACGGCAGCCAACGGCACCCGCTACTGGTACGACGGATCGTACGTCCGCCTGAAGAACGTGGAAATTTCGTACACATTCCAAGGCGACTGGCTGAAGAAGGCCGGCATTAATTCCGCCCGTCTGTACGTGAACGGCGACAACCTCTACATGTGGACTAAAATGCCCGATGACCGTGAGTCGAACACCGGATACAGTTCATCAGACGGCGCTTACCCCACCGTACGCCGTTTCAACCTCGGCATCGAGATTAACCTATAATATATATAATAAGGAGTAACGACTATGAATAAATATATCAGTAAATTCGTTCTGATGTCCGCGCTTGCCGTAGCCGGCACCTTGGGCACAACCTCGTGTAAAGACTACCTGGACAAGGCACCGGAAACAGACTACGAAGCGACCGACCCCTACAAGAACTTTACGAACTTCCAAGGGTTCATAGAGGAGATTTATGACTGCATCCCCATTGTCTCCAACAACAAAAATGCCGGCCATACCTGCTTCAATTACGGGGAAGACGAATATTGGGAACCGCAGGAACTGCGTATGCAAGCCAAAAGCGTGGATGACGGCGACTTTTGGGCATGGACAACCGCCTATTACGGTTATCCGAACAACCAAGGCAGTGTCCCCGGAACAGACCGTAATGACAAGGGTAACCTGTGGGGATTGGCGTGGTACGCCATCCGTAAGTGCAACGAAGGCATCGCCAACCTGAATGTATTTAATGGTACACCGGAAGAGCGCGACCTGATTGAGGGTCAGCTGTATTTCTTCCGTGGCTGGTTCCACTTCATGCTGATGGAATGGTGGGGCGGCATGCCTTACATCGACACCGTATTGCCCCCCGATGTCAATCCAACCCTGCCTCGCCTGACGTGGCAGGAATGCGCCGAGAAATGCGTGGCAGACTTCGAACATGCCGCACCTCTTCTTCCCATTGACTGGGACGACACCACAGCCGGCAAGGTAACCATGGGCAGAAACGATACCCGCATCAACCAGATTATGTGCTTGGCTTACAAAGCCAAAACCCTGCTGTGGGCAGGCAGCCCGCTGATGAACTGGGCTTCGGGCGGCAGCCGGGAGTATAACCAGGAATATTGCCAGCGTGCCGCAGATGCCTTTGGCGAAACCCTGAATCTGATTGAATCGACCGGACGTTACGCATTAGCACCCTTTGAGCAATACAACGACATCTTCTTGGTACATAATTCAGGCGGCCGGTTGAACGGTCTGGATGAAGCCATCTTCCGAGAGAATCTGCTTCAGTGGGACAGCCGTTGGCGCTGGAATATGGTGAACGACTACCGTCCGCAATCCATCGAAGCATCGGGCATCAAAGTATTCCCCACAGCCAACTACGTGAACTACTTCGGCATGCAGAACGGTTATCCCCTGCCCGAAGACATCACCCAGGCAGACAATGAATCGGGCTACGACCCCACCCACCCGTGGAAAGGCAGAGACCCGCGTTTCTACAAGATTATCATGTTCGACGGCATGCAATACAAAAGCGGAAACAAAGGCGCCGGCACGACCGTACATCTCTATACAGGCGGTGCGGACACCGAAGAAGCCAATCCCAACAAAGGCTGCTTTACCGGCTACATGAACATGAAGTTCTGCCCGCAGTTGTTCAACACCACCGACGGCTACAAGGAAAACAACATCGTCATCCTAAGCCTGATGCGCTTGGCGGATGTGTACATGATGTACGCCGAAGCGGCAGCCGTGGGCTACGGAAGCCCGCAAGGCAAAAGCGCGAACTATTCGCTGACCGCCGAACAGGCGTTGAACAAGATCCGCGACCGTGCGGGAGTGGAACACGTCTTGCCGCAGTTCCTGACCAATACGGAAACCTTCCTGAGCGAAGTGCGCCGCGAGCGCGCCGTGGAATTGGCGTTCGAAGGCTTCCGCTTCATGGACCTGCGCCGCTGGATGCTCCTCACCCAACGTCCGTACACCCTGAAGACGAAAATCGAGTTCGACCGTGCCGACCCCGACAACTACAACTACGACGCGCCGGAGGAAAATGCCATCCGCAACCTGCGTGAAGAAGTGCTGGTGGAACGCAACTACACCGACCGCCACTACTGGTATCCGCTTTACCGCGACGATGTGCAGATGTACGAAGGCTTCGGACAAAACCCGGGATGGTAAAATTGAGTTTTTAAGTTTTTCAAAAAGAAAGAAACAATGAAAGGAAAGTATCTATATATAGGCTATGCGGTTTCGGCGCTTGCCCTCTTCCCGGCTACGGGCGTGCAGGCACAGGAAGAAACTGCCGACAGCCTGGTAAACGTGGCTTTCGGAACGATGAACCGGGAAGACGTGACACAAGCCGTCGCCACCTTCCACACGTCCGAACTGCTGAAGAAAGTGAACAGCTCGAACAGCCTGATTGGCTTAGACAGCTACATCGGGGGCTATACCGGCAACGTATGGGGGCAGGAAGCCTTGGTCTTGGTAGACGGCGTGCCCCGCGACGCCAGCACCGTGCGCGCCTCGGAAGTGGAAAGCATCTCCATCATGAAGGATGCCGCCGCCGTGGTACTCTACGGCAGCCGTGCCTCGAAAGGGGTCATCCTGATCACCACCAAGCGCGGCAAGGAGGGGCCGATGCAGATTGACGTGCGCGCCAACACCAACGTGTATGTGCCCAAGTCGCTGCCCAAGTACTTGGACGCCGACTGCTACATGACCCTGTACAACGAAGCCTGCCGCAACGACGGGCTTGCCGAACGTTACGACGCAGCCACCATCTACAACACGGCGATGGGCACCAACCCCTACCGCTACCCGGACATCGACTTCTACAGCTCGGACTACATCCGGAAGGCGTACAACAACGTAGACGTGACCGGCGAAATATCGGGCGGCAACGAACGCACGCGCTACTACCTGAACTTCGGCATCGACTACAACAACGATCTGGTGAAATACGGCAGCGCCAAGGACAACCACGACCTGCGCTTCAACGTGCGGGGCAATGTAGACATGAAGCTGGCATCGTGGCTGAAAGCCACCACCAACGCGGCGGTGGTCTACACCAACCAATACCGGGGCCGGGGCACGAACGAAGACAGCTTCTGGAACACGGCGGGCACCCTGCGCCCCAACTGGTTTGCTCCCCTGCTGCCCATCGACATGATGGACCCCAACTCGGAAAGCATCCAAAACTACATTGCGAACAGCGACCACCTGATAGACGGCAAATACCTCTTGGGCGGTACCTCTACCGACCAGACCAACTCGTTCGCCAACCTGCTGGCGGCAGGATACGTCAAGGAAAAAGCACGCATGTTCATGTTCGACGTGGCGTTGCAAGCCGACCTGAGTTCCATCCTGAAAGGCCTGTCGTTCAAGACCGCCTACAGCGTGGACTACACCTCGTATTACTCGGAAGCCTATAACGCTACCTACGCGGTGTATGAACCGACTTGGGCACAGGTGAACGGCAAGGACATGATTGTCGCCCTGACCCAGCACAACATCGATAAGAGAGACGCAACAGAATACGTGGGCAAGTCGACCTACAGCCAGACCATGCAGTTCAGCGCGCAGTTTGACTACAACAACACCTTTGCCAAGTACCACAACGTGTCGGCAACCTTGTTGGGCTGGGGCTACCAAAGCCAGGCTTCTGCCGACGCGAACCACGAGAGCAGCGACTACCACCGCACCACCAACGTCAACTTGGGCTTGCGCGCCGCTTACAACTACAGCCACAAGTACTACGTAGACTTCAGCGGCGCGGTCATCCACTCGGCGAAAATGCAAGAAGGGAACCGCAACGCCTTCTCCCCGTCGGTTACCTTGGGCTGGCGCCTGAGCAAGGAAAATTTCCTCGCCGACAACGTGGACTGGATTGACGACCTGATGATTACCGCTTCGTATGCCAAGCTCCACCAAGACTTGGATATCGAAAATTACTATTTGTACCAAGGTACTTTCTCTAAAGACAATGAAGCAACCGGCGGCGGCCACTACGTACAATGGCACGACGGAACAGCCGGCGGTTGGGTATCGACCTCCCTCCGAGGCGGTAATCCGGATTTGGATTTCATCACCCGCCAGGAATTCCGGGTAGGCTTGGACGCCACCTTGTTCAACAAACAGCTGCGCATCAATGCCAACTACTTCCGCAACGACACCAAAGGCTTGCTCACCCAAGGAGCCTCGACCATCTACCCGTCGTGGTTTTACGTAAACGACGGCAACAGTTTCATCGCTTGGTCCAACTACAACGAAGACCGCCGCAGCGGATTCGACTTCTCGCTGCAAGCTGACAAGAAGTTCGGCGACTTCGAAGTAGGCTTGGGCTTCAGCGGCATGGTGTTCACCTCTACCGCCATGGTGCGTGACGAAGTGTACGAAGAAGACTACCAATACCGTGCGGGCAGACCGCTGGACGTGTACTACGGCTACATCTGCGAAGGCTTCTTCAACGACCAAGCAGACATCGACAACCACGCCACCCAAACCTTCGGCGGCACGGTGCGCCCGGGCGACCTGAAGTACAAGGACGTGAACGGCGACGGCGTCATCGACAGCAAGGATCAGGTGGAATTGGGCAAGAACGGCTGGGCTGCCGCTCCCTTCTCCTTCGGCTTGAACCTGAGCCTGAAGTACAAGAACTGGTCGCTCTTCGCCATGGGTGCGGGACAAACCGGCTCGGTAGACATGAAGAGCAGCGCATACTACTGGAACCGCGGCACCAGCAAGTTCTCGGAAGTGGTATGGGGACGCTGGACGGAAGAAACCAAAGACGTGGCTACCTACCCGCGCCTGACAACGGGCAACGGCGACAACAACTACCAGAACTCCACCTTCTGGATGTATAAGCGCAACTACTTCAACCTGAATCAGGTGCAGCTGACTTACGACTTCGCGAAAGAGCCGTTCAAGAAGCTGCCGTTCGTGAAAGGCTTGAGCGTATATTGCGGCGGCACCAGCCTGCTGACCATCTCGAAGGAGCGCGAGCACCTGGAACTGAGCACGGGCGTGCCCAACTGCCGTGCTTACTACGTGGGCTTCAAAGCTTCGTTTTAATGAATAATGAATAAGGAAGAATAACGAAAGAAAACGCTTAAATTATTCATTATGAACCATTAACTATTAACTGAAAAGACATGAAAAAGAAACTCATATTATTCATAGCAACCGCACTGACCCTGTCTGCCTGCGATGACCTGTTCGAACCGGCTGTCGAAAACAACCAAATAGTAGAACAGATGTACGATGACCAGGAATACATGCGTGGCATCCTGCATACGGTGTACAGTCAGGTTCCAGGCTACTACGACAACGGCGACTATGCCACGGACGACGCGGTAACCAACGAACCGGGCAACTCCTTACGGCAAATGGCTACGGGCGCCTGGACTAATACCTCGTACAACCCCTTAAGCCAATGGACGAACTCGTATAATGCCATCCAGTACATCAACCTCTACCTGCTGCACGCCCCCAACGTGACGTGGTCGACGAATGAAGAGCAGAATGCCCTCTTCGCCCGCCGCCTGGAAGGCGAAGCCTACGGCTTGCGGGGGATGTTCTACTACTACCTGATGCGCGCTCATGCCGGCTTCGGCACCAACGGCGAATTGTTGGGCGTGCCCTTGTTCTTGGAATTCTTGGAAGGCGCAAACGCCAACTACAACTTGCCGCGCGCTTCGTTCCAAGAATGCGTAGACCAAATCAACAGCGACCTGCAACGGGCGGAAGAACTGCTGCCGTTGGAATACGACGACGTAACGGAAGTGCCTGCCAAATTCCAAAGCATTTGCACGGATATAGCCAACTACAACAATGTCATGGGGGCTAAGGCACGCGGCTTGATGAACGGATTGATTGCACAAGCCTTCCGTGCACAGATGGCACTGCTGGCAGCCAGTCCTCTCTATCAAGACGCATCCAATACAACCGATTGGGCGGCGGCAGCGGATGCCGCAGCCAAAGTCCTTGACTACAAAGGAGGTGTCAGCGGTTTAGACCCGAATGGCGTAGAATATTATTCTGCTGCAATAACCAATGCATTGGGTGACGGTATAAATCCTGCGGAAATCATTTGGAGAACCAACAAGGATGGAGGCAGCAATACACAAGAAAGTGCTAACTTCCCGCCCAGCCTGTACGGAACGGGCCGCATGAACCCGTCGCAAAACTTGGTGGATGCCTTCCCGATGGCGAACGGCTACCCAATAGACAACGCGAACAGCGGTTACAACGCCAACGACCCGTATGCCAACCGCGACCCGCGCCTGGATAAATACATTATCCATAACGGAAGCAGCATCAGCGAAAAAGGCGTGACCATCAATATTACGACAGGGAATGCAGACGGAATTAATACTACGGAAAGCCGTTCTACCCGTACCGGTTACTACTTGAAAAAGCGTATGCGTTGGGACGTGAATCTGGATCCGGGAGCTTCTACCAACCAGCCGCACTACATCGCGCGTATCCGCTACACGGAAATGTTCCTGAACTATGCCGAGGCAGCCAACGAGGCTTGGGGACCAAAGGGAACGGGCACGCACGGGTATTCGGCGTACGACGTGATTAAAGCCATCCGCCAGCGTGCGGGAGTGGGCGGCACGGACGACCCGTACCTGGAAGCCTGCGCCAACAGCCAGGACCAAATGCGCGGACTGATCCGCAACGAACGCCGCCTGGAGCTCTGCTTCGATGGCTTCCGCTTCTGGGACGTACGCCGCTGGAAACTGGACATCAACGAACCGGTGTACGGCTTGCAATGGAATGGAGAGACTTACGAACGCTTCTTGGTAGAAGAACGCTCGTATAAGGACTATATGTATTTCAGCCCCATCCCGAACTCGGAAATCCTGAAGTACGACCAGCTGATTCAAAACAAAGGATGGGAATAATGAATGAATGACCCTAATGATTAAAAGAAAGAAAAACGATATGAAAAAGAATCTATTATATATAGGAATGGCTTCGTTGCTCGTGGGAGGCATGGCGGCTTCCTGCCACAGCGGGACAAACGAATTCGACAACTTCGACTACAGCACCGTGTACTTCGCCAACCAGTTTGCCGAACGTACCCTGGAACTGGGCGAAGACGAGTTCGTAGACAACACCCTGGACAACGAGCGGAAAGTATCCATCAAGGCAGCCTGGGGAGGCGGGTACAACAACCCCCAGAACGTGACCATCGGCTTCGAAGTGGACGAATCGCTCTGCGACAACCTGTACTTCGTGGACGAAGGCCGTCCGGTGCTCCCCATGCCGCGCAACTACTACACCTTGGCTTCCGAACAGATTGACATCCCCGCCGGGCAAATCATGGGCGGCGTGGAAGTGCAGTTGACAAACGATTTCTTTGCCGACCCCCTGTCGACAAGCAACAACTACGCCATCCCCTTGCTGATGACGGACGTAGTAGGCGCCGACTCCATCCTGTTGGGAACTGCCTCTATCGAGAATCCGGTGCTCACCAATGTAAACCATTGGAGCACACAGCCTAAAAACTATGTGATTTATGCCGTGAAATACGTCAACGAATGGCACGGGGAATACCTGCGCCGCGGCGTAGACATCATCAACGGAGCCACGCAGCCGGGCCGCCACGAACAATACATTGAAGACGATGAGGTGGTGTACGTGACAACCAACAGCCTGACGCAAAGCAACCTGGCCCTGACCGCACAAGATGCAGAAGGGAATAACATCAGCTACAACGTCACCTTGAACTTCAACGAAGACGGCAACTGCACGCTGACGAGCGCAACCGACGGCGTGACCGTGAACGGAAGCGGCAAGTTCGTGAAAGACGGCGAAAAGAACAGCTTGGGAGGCAAAGACCGCGACGCCATCTATTTGGACTATACGGTTAACCTCACCAACCTGAACAGGCAATACGTCACGAAAGACACGCTGGTATTGCGCACCCGCGGCGTACAAGGAGGTACTACGTTCAATGCGGAAGTACGATAAAACATCTGGTTTAACGTTAAAACTTTAAGAACATGAAATACATCAATCATAAGTTCATCGGTCTCGCTGTAGCGGCGGCTCTGTTCACCTCGTGCGTGGACGAGTACGAATGCAACCTGCAGGTGGAAAAGCCCGAAGAGGTGGCAGGCAGCGAGTACCTGGCTACTTTCGATGTGCTGAAATCATACATCAGCCGTGCCGAGAACGCGCCGTTCAAGCTGACGGCAAACATGGCGCCGGCAGACTTCAATGCACACGAGATTGCCTACAGCACCCTTTTGACCAATTTCGACGGCCTGGACGTGGGCGGTGCCTATATGCCCGCCACGTCGGCTGACGACCAAGGCGCATACAACTTCGGCGACATGGCAACCATTGCCGATGCCGCCCAAACGGCGGGCGTCACCCTGTACGGCGGAACCCTTGCCTCGTACCAAGGGCAGCGCGCGGCTTATTATGCCGAGCAGTTCGAGCCGACCGTCATCCCCTACGAACCGGAAAAGGGGCGCAGCGTGCTGTTTACCTTCGAAGAGGATGAAATCGGCACGGCTTACCCCATGAGCGGGAACAGCAGCGCGGAAGTCACTGCCGACCCGGACGACCCGAACAAGAAGGTGCTGTGCGTGGGCAGGGCAGACGAGTTCGCCAACTACTCGTTCGCCAAGCTGAACGTGAAACTGCCCGAAGGGCGCAAATTAGGCGACTACGTGAGCCTGGAGTTCGACATGCGGGTGGTAGACAGCCACGGCATCTACGGCGCCGGCATGAAAGTGTACATCAACGGACAGGAGTTCAACGTAGGCATGAACGCGGCGACCATGGGCTGCAACCCCAACACATGGAACCGCGGCGCGGTCATCAAGATGAACGACGCTACCGCTCCGGGCTTCGTACTGCCAGCCGGACTGGCGGAACTGACCGAGTTCGAACTGCAGGTGGGAACCGCTTCGGGTGAAGCCTACTACTATCTGGACAACATCTACATGAACTACGAAGTGGCGGGCGGCGGCAACACCGTCATCGACTTCGAAGGCGACGAACTGGGCAAGACCTACCCGATGACCGGAAACAGTTCGGCTACCGTAGACACGGACCCGACCAACCCGGGCAACAAGGTGCTGCGCATCGGTACGCCGAGCGAGGCTTCCAGCCACTCGTACCCGCAATTCACCGTACAGCTGCAACCGGGCAGAACCCTGAAAGACTATACGGGCATCTCCCTGGATATGTACATCGTGAACGCAATGGGTATCTACGGCGACGGCGTGCGTGTCCTCATCAACGGTGTGGAATTCAACAGCGGCAAAGGCCCCGCCGCGTTCGGCTGTCCGGACAACGCGTGGGGATACGGGCTGATCAACATCCCGTTCGGAAACGGGGAAGGCAGCATGCCGATTCCCGCCGGTATGGAAGACCTGACCGAAATCACCCTGGCGATAGGCGCAGGGTCTGGCTCTTGGCACGGCTACATCGACAACATCACCCTGAAATGGAAGATGGACGACACCATCATTGAAAAGACCGATGAAGAAAAAGCCGACATCCTGACCGCCGACATGAACGCCTGGATAGGCGGCATGATCAGCGCCGGAGGCGAAGCCGTAACGATGTGGAACATCATCGGCGAACCGCTCAGCCAAACGCAGGACGCCAACACCTTCAACTTCGGCGAATACCTGGGCGGCGACGCGGGATTCGCACGCACCGCCGTAGCCTTGGCGCGCGACACCGCTGCCGCCGCGGCACTGCCGGTACAGCTCTTCGTAAGCCAGACTTTCGAACAGACGGACGACATGGCATCGAAAGCCGACCAGCTGGCAACGCTGGTAAGCTCGTATGAGGAAGACGGCGAAACCACAATCGACGGATACAACGTGCTGCTCCATGCGGTTTACTCGAAAGACGCCACCGTACAGAAAGCCAACGAAGAGAAGGTCACCGCCCTCTTCACCCGCCTGGCTCAGGCGAACAAGCCGGTACGCGTATCCGACCTGAGCGTCTGCGTAGAGAATGCCGACGGCAGCCTGATCCAAGCCGGACAGGTTTCCACCGACGACCGCGTGAACGCCGGCAAGTACCTGACGTTCATCATGCAGCAATACCGCACCCTCATCGGCGAAGCGAACCAGTACGGCATCTCGCTCTCGGGCTTGAACGAATCGTCGTCGGCGAACAAGCTCTGCCCGTGGACATCCGGCTGGAACCGCAACCTGTTCTATGAAGGCGTGGTGAACGGATTGAAGTAAGAAGTCCCCTCCAACCTCCCCCCCGAAGGGGAGGCTGGAAATACCCCTACTGTGGATTTGCAATCCGACGAGAATACGTCCGCATTCGAAGCGGATTGCAAATCTTTCTTATCATGTTTCATTAACCTGTTTAATTTTACCGCCATGAAAAAGCTGATTACCGTTTTCTTCGTATTGACATCCCTGCTTCTGTGGGCAAACCCGACAAGTGCATACGGACAATACACTATTAATATGCCTCCAGGCAATTTTGAATTGACACAATATAGTACACATACCCTGAACTTTGAGTGGAAACTACCCAAACATTTAGGAGGAGATACTTATGAAGGAGAAACTATCTATGAAATGTGCAAATGGGTAGATGCCAATTATCCTTTTATAACTTTTAAAAATTGGACCATATCCCGAATGGATGATGAATACACATATGGATATTGCCAATTTTCTTTTGATTCATGCGAAGAAACAACCCTGACCATAACGGGCATAATCAACGGGCCGATAACCATTGAGGTAGGAGGAAATTATTAGCCCCGTTCCGTTTAGGGAACCCCATATATTAAAATCGGTATAACCTGTGGCGCAACAGCCACAAGCTGACGATATAATCCGCCTGTCCGGGTAACAAGAAGTTTTTCGGTTTTTAATGGTGTTAGTTAGTAAAAGATAAAATCGGATAACAACTCCCTACCTTGAGACAGGCGGATTTTTTTCCGGCAACACACCGCTGCATCCGCAGGAAGATTATTCATCTTACGGCAGCAAGATTATTCATCTTACAGCAGGAAGATTATTCATCTTACAAAACACGTATATAACTTAAACCCAAACCCAACATGAAACAACTGAAAACCATCTTTACCCTGCTCTTAGCAAGCGCCCTGCTTTGGGCTTGCTCGGACGACAACGACGAACCCGGCAAAACCGACGCAGCCGGCGCGTACGCCAAATTCATGCGCTCGGAAATGAGCGTCGGCGGAGCGGAAGGCACAGCCGAAGCCGTAGTAGACTGGAAAGGCTGCACCTGGGAAATCACCCTGGGCGAAGGCGGCATCGTGAGCGCGGTGACCCCCGCATCGGGCGGAGACGCGGGCGGCGCGCAGCAGTTCACCACCGTGACCCTAACCTGCAACGCCAACCCTTCGCTTGACGCCCGCACGCAGACCATCACCCTGACCGGCCCAAACGGAGCCACCAGCGAACTGACCGTCACCCAGGAAGGCTCGGGCGGCATCGCCCTTACCGTAGACCCCACCGTGAAATACCAGCCGGTGACCGGATTCGGCGGCATGTACGCCGTCAGCATCTGGGGCACACCCGCCATCTCGGCCGACGAAATGAACCTGATGTACAGCCCCGACGGGCTGGGCTACTCCATCCTGCGCCTGATGATCTACGCCGACGAAAGCCGCTGGGCAGACGACGTGGCGGGAGCCAAGATAGCGCAGAGCCACGGCGCCACCGTGTTCGCCTGCCCGTGGAACATCCCGGCGGAATGGGCGGACAAAGCAGGCGATACCGACCACCTGAAGCCTGAACACTACGCCGACTACGCCGACCACCTCATCCGCTACGTGGACTTCATGAAAGAGAACGGGGTGGACATCTACGCCGTCTCGGTGCAGAACGAGCCCGACATGGACTTCACCGCCTGGACACCGCAGGAAGTGACGGACTTCCTGAAGCAGGAAGGCGCACGCATCCGCGAGACGGGCGTGAAGCTGATGTCGCCCGAAGCCTGCGGCTACCAGCCAGAATACACCGACGCCGTGCTGAACGATGCCGCCGCCTTCGCGCAGACCGACATCGTAGCAGGACACCTCTACCAAGGGTTCACCGACCTGAGCAGCGGCTACGTGAAAGACCGCCACGACTACGTATGCGGGCTGTACCCGCGCCTGGGCGGCAAGACCTGGTGGATGACCGAACACCTCTTCAACGACGGCGAAAAGGAAGAAGACCCGTCGCTGTGGCAGTTCTGGAACTGGGACTACAACTTCTCGCACCTGGCGAAGGAAATCCACATGTGCATGGAAGGCTACTGCAGCGCCTACGTGTACTGGTACCTGAAACGCTTCTACGGCATGATAGGCGACAATGACGACCGCTGCAAGGAAGAAGAAGGCGAAGTGTCGAAAAACGGCTACATCCTGGCACACTACGCGCAGTACGCTACCGGCACCACCCGCATCGCCGTCACCTCTGCCAGCGACAACATCGAAGCCACCGCTTACCTCGACGAGGCAACCGGCGACATAACCATCGTCTTGCTGAACCAGTCGGACCGCACGCTGGACGTGGTGATCCCGATGACGGGCGTCGGCGGAGCTTCGGCGGTAGAAACCAACGAAACGAAAAACATGGAGCCGACCGGGACCACCGTAACCGGAGAATCCGTATCTTTGCCCGTGAGCGGCAAGAGCATCGCCTCAGTGAAATTAACAATTAACAACTAAAACAACCCCATATGAAAACGAAAAAAACTTACCCCTTGAAAGCCGCCCTGACGCTGGCTTTCGGACTGGCCCTCACCGCCTCGTGCGGGAACCAGCAGCCCCAGACACTCGACCCGCAACTCATCGGGACGGGCAACCCCTACCTGCCGCTTTGGGAACACCTGCCCGACGGCGAGCCGCGCGTATTCGAAGACCCCGACAACCCGGGCAAGCTGCGCGCCTACATCATCGGCTCGCACGACCTGCGCCTGGACAGCTACTGCGGCCCGGACATCCGCATGTGGTCGGCACCCGTGGAAGACCTCACCGACTGGCGCGACGAAGGCCCCATCTTTACGTACCACATCGAAGGCCAATGGGACGTGATGTATGCCCCCGACCTGGTGGAAATCACGCAGAAAGACGGCAAGAAGGTGTACTACCTCTACCCGCACAGCCGCGGCCCGCGCCGGGAAGCGATGGTATGCAAGGGCGACCGCCCCGACGGCCCGTTCACTCCGGTTAACCTGAACGAAGAAGGCACCGCTACGGTAGAAGGCAGCCTCTTGGGCTTCGACCCGTCCATCTTCGTAGAAAACATTACCGATCCGAAAGACCCGGACTACGAAACCGGCTTCCGCGCCTACGGCTTCTGGGGATTCCAACGCTCGTCGGCCGTGCAACTGGACCCTGCCACCATGTACTCGACACGCCCGGGCACGAAGGTCATCCCGTATTTCATCCCCGCCAGCAAACGCTACGGCGAGATACGCGACCCGAAAGGCACCCAGTATCCGGCACTCTACAAGGAGCAGAAGCCCGAAGACTTCAACTTCTTCGAGGCATCGTCCATCCGCCAGGTGGGAAACAAGTACGTGATGATCTTCTCGGGCTACTCCGGCCCCGACTACGGGCTGGGCAG
This sequence comes from uncultured Bacteroides sp., assembly GCA_949296855.1. Lineage (GTDB taxonomy): Bacteria > Bacteroidota > Bacteroidia > Bacteroidales > Bacteroidaceae > Phocaeicola. The sequence continues at coordinate 54,230 of CASFRN010000043.1, forward strand.
CACCAACTCTACCCTGCGCTACGCTTACGGCGACACGCCGCTGGGACCCTGGCGCAGCGGAGGCGTGCTGGTAGACTCGCGCGGCGTGGTGCTGAATGAAGACGGCAGCCGCCTGCAAACCACCAACGCGGGACACAACACCCACGGCAGCCTGCAGGAAATCAACGGCCAGTGGTATGTGTTCTACCACCGTCCGCCACGCGGCTTCGGCTTTGCCCGCCAGGCCATGGTGGCACCGGTCTTGATTAAATGGGACGAGACTCCGGTAGCCGAAGGCGGCAAGGTGACCATCTGCGGCTACGACCCGTACGCACCGGACAGCACCTGGCAAGCCAAGGCAAGCAACGGCGACACCTACACCGGCGCCGAAGTGACCTCGGAAGGTTTCCAAATCTTCGGCATGGACCCGTATAAGTATTATTCCGCCGGCTACGCCTGCTACCTCTCGAACGGCAACGCCATGCAAGACGCCTGGGACATCTGGGACAACAACATGCCCGTTGACATGAACCGGGGAGACGTCGTAGGATTCAAGTACTTCGGATTCGGCGGACTGGACAAGGCACAAAAGGGCTTGAAGCCTTTCGCCGGAGCAGACGCTTACGACAAGACTTTCTTCAACCTCTTCCTGACAGCCCAGACGGACGCCGGATTTAAAGTGGAAGTATGGCTGGACGGCCCGTGGGACAACGATACGTGGAACGGCAAGAAGATAGGCGAAATCGCCGTGCCCGCCGGAACAACCACCAGCGAAGTGACGAAGTACACGCTCGACGTGACCGACGCGGTGAAGGCGCTGGACAAGAAGCACGCCATCTACCTGAAAGCCCAAGGTGACGCAGACGGCAAGCTGTGCATCCTGCGCGGCATCGGATTCAGCGCAGACGAAAAGAGCCTGGTGAATCCGGCAGCCCCGACCGTAAGCATCCAGGCAGACGGACAGGAAATAGAGTTGCCCGCAACGCCCGTCCGCTCGACCAACGCCAACGGCTACACAGGCTACGACCAATACGAAGCGGCCTGCACGCTTCCCGCCGGAACGGAAACCGCTCCGAACATCACCGCTTCTTCGGACAACCCGAACGTGAAGATTGAAATCACGCAGCCTGAAAGCAAAGACGGAAAGGCCATCGTGAAGTTCGACTACAACGGCATGGTGAAGACATACACGGTAACGGTTAATAATAAATAGCCCAACCGCTGTTCTTAATTAACTTAGCATCATAGCACACAGATGACACTGATTTTGCTGATGACCACAGATAACATTTTTTAATGTGCTAATAATTATCACCTTGCACATTAATAATCTGTGAAAATCGGTTTTATCTGTGTCATCTGCGTGCTATAAGATCATTCTGATTCGTTACTTATAAACGTAAAACCATGAAAATACGGAAACTGATTTTATCTGTTTTGCTTTCGGGGCTGACAGCCCTCACCAGCCTTGCCGAAGACCTGAAGCTGTGGTACAGCCGTCCGGCAGCGGAATGGACGGACGCCTTGCCCATCGGGAACTCCCGGATGGGAGCGATGGTGTACGGCGGGACGGAACGGGAAGAACTGCAGCTGAACGAGGAAACCTTTTGGGCAGGAGGGCCGCACGACAACAACAACACCCTTGCCCGGTATGTGCTCCCTACGGTACGGCAGCTGATTTTCGAAGGAAAAACGCGGGAAGCGCAACGGCTGTGCGACGCCACCTTCTTCGCAGGAAAGCACGGTATGGGGTACCTCACGCTGGGAAGCCTTTACCTTGATTTCCCCGGACACAAAGAAGCTACAGGCTTTTACCGCGACCTGGACATCTCCAACGCCACCGCCACCACCCGCTACACGGCAAACGGCGTGACCTACACGCGCACGGCTTTCGCCTCGTTTACCGACAGCGTAATCGTGATGCGTGTGCAGGCAGACCGGAAAGGCGCGCTGGCTTTCCGCCTGGCTTACGATAACCCGCTGCGGCACGAAGCGAAAGCGGAGGGCAGCCAATTGTCAATTACCTGCTACGGCAAAGACCAGGAAGGGGTAAAGGCTGCCCTGCGCGCCGAATGCCGGGTGCGGGTGATGACCGACGGGACAGTGAAAGCGGAAGGCGGAGCCTTGGAAGTGGCAGACGCCCAAGAAGCGGTGGTCTACATTGCCGCCGCCACCAATTACGTGAACTTCCGCGACGTGAGCGGCAATGCCGCCGCACGCGCCGAAAGCCTGTTAGCGCACGCCCTGAAGACTCCTTACAAGAAAGCGCTGGCAAACCATACCGCTTACTACCAAAGCCTGTTCCGCCGGGTAGAACTGGCAATCGGTGAAGGAAAAGACGAAGCGGCGCAACAGGAAACCGATGCGCGCATCCGTGATTTCAACCAAGGCAAAGACACATCGCTGCCCGTGCTGCTCTTCCAGTACGGACGCTACCTGCTGATTTCGTCTTCGCAGCCCGGCGGACAACCCGCCAACCTGCAAGGCATCTGGAACCGCAGCGTGAACGCGCCGTGGGACAGCAAGTACACCATCAACATCAATACGGAAATGAACTACTGGCCCGCCGAAACAACCAACCTGAGCGAGATGCACCAGCCGCTGTTCGCTATGGTGAAAGACCTGTCGGCTACGGGGGCAAAGACCGCGAGCGAAATGTACGGCTGCCGGGGATGGGTAGCCCATCACAATACCGACTTGTGGCGTGTGGCGGGGCCGGTAGACTTCGCCGCAGCGGGCATGTGGCCCAGCGGCGGAGCATGGCTGAGCCAGCACATCTGGCAGCACTACCTCTTCACCGGCGACAAAGCGTTCCTGCAGGAATATTACCCGGTATTGAAAGGCGCGGCACTGTTCTGCCTGGATTTCCTGGCCGAAGACCCCGATACGCACGAACTGGTCATCGCCCCTTCGGTTTCTCCCGAACACGGCCCGGTAACCGCCGGGTGTACGATGGACAACCAACTGGCGTTCGACGTGCTGTCTAACGCGCTGCGCGCCGCACGCATCACCGGCGACGAGGCGGCTTTCCAGCACACGCTGCAACAAACGATAGACCGCCTGCCGCCGATGCGGATAGGCAAGCACGGCCAGCTGCAAGAGTGGGCGGAGGACACAGACGACCCGAAAGACGAACACCGGCACATCTCCCACCTGTACGGGCTGCATCCCAGCAACCAGGTGTCGCCCTACCGCCACCCCGAACTGTTCCAGGCAGCGCATGCCACCTTAGAACAACGGGGCGACAAGGCCACGGGCTGGAGCATCGGCTGGAAAATCAACTTCTGGGCGCGGATGCTCGACGGCAACCATGCCTTCCGCCTGATAAGCAACATGCTGCAGCTCCTGCCGAGCGACGCCCAAGCTAAGGAATACCCCGAAGGGCGTACGTATCCCAACCTGTTCGACGCGCATCCGCCTTTCCAGATAGACGGAAACTTCGGCGCAACGGCAGGCATCGCCGAAATGTTGCTCCAGAGCCACGACGGAGCGGTGCACTTGCTTCCGGCATTGCCCGATGTATGGAGCACGGGCGAAGTGAAAGGCCTGGTAGCCCGCGGCGGTTTCGAAGTGGCGATGAAGTGGGACGAAGCCCAATTGCGTGAAACGGTTATCCAGTCGCGGCTGGGCGGCACGCTGCGCGTGCGTTCGTATGTACCGCTGAAAGGCAAAGGCTTGCGCGAAGCCCAGGGAGAATGCCCGAACGAGCTATATGCTCCCGCAGCCATCAAAACGCCGCAAGTCTCTCCGGATTTGGGCACTCCCCAACGGCCGACGCTCCGCAAGGTGTACGAATACGACATCGACACGAAACCCGGAAAGAGCTACCGCCTGACGGCAGCAGCCGACTGACAAAGGATAGTGCACGTTATAAAATATGAATGTCCGCATTTCACCCATACATTGGATCTTTGGCTACCGTCAAGTTAGAAGTGCAACTCCGCCACCGCCTTCCTCCGTCCTTGGAGCGTAGCGGAAAGGGCGGAGGAAGGCGGTGGTAGCCTGGCAACGGGTCATCCGGCAATACAAAATAAAAAAGGGAGACCGCCGTC